>JAIXPV010000231.1 GCA_027486105.1 Runella sp.
ATATTATTTTCGATTTAGGGGACGTTATCATCAACATTGATGTGCCAAGGGCTGCAAGTTCATTTGCAGAGTTAAGCAATCAATCGTTAGATAACGTCCACTCACTTATCCAACAAAACAACGTTTTTAAGAAATTCGAAACTGGTAATTTAACCCCACTCGCCTTTCGTAGTTTTGTAAGGGATATGTTTCAAACCCCCGAATGGACCGACGGCCAAATTGATACGGCTTGGAACTCCCTTTTGCTTGATATTCCCATTGAACGTATCCATAAGATACAGGAACTAGCGCAAAAGGGTTACCGATTGTTCCTGTTGAGCAACACTAGCGCGATTCATATTGAGGAAGTAAACGCTATTTTGCATCGTACGGCCGAAATAGAACATTTGAGCCATTTGTTCGAAAAACTGTTTCTGTCTTACGAAATGGGCATCATGAAACCCCATCATGACATCTACCGTCAAGTCTTGAGCGACACTGGTATTGAAGCAAACGAAACCCTTTTTCTGGACGATAACCTTGACAACATTCGCGCTGCTGCCGAATGCGGCATTCAAACCATACACGTTCAAAAACCCACATCCATCGTGGAATATCTGCGTGATTTTTAATGCGTTGCCCCCTCCTTTTTTTTAAAAGCATTATGAAAAATCAACGCACTCTATTCCTCCAAATTTCCCTTTTCATTGTTACACTTGCTACGACCTCGTTGTCGGGTGCGGAATGGATGTTTGGGCGGCCCTTTGATTTGCCTTTTTTCAAAATTGAAAATCCCCTGGGATGGTCTGAATTTTGGCAAGGCTTTCAATTTTCCATTCCTTTTCTCGGTATTTTGACCGTGCACGAATTTGGGCACTACTTTGCGGCCAAACGCCACCATGTACGCGTAACCCTACCCTATTACATCCCTCTCTGGCTTGGTTTTGGGCAAACCATTGGAACTTTGGGCGCATTTATTCGTATCAAAGAATATATTCGCTCCCAGGTAAAATACTTTGACATTGGTATTGCTGGCCCATTGGCAGGTTTCGTAGTAGCGGTTGGAGTTTTATGGTATGGCTTTGCCACCCTCCCAACGCTGGATTATATTTTCAAAATTCACCCCGAATACCAAAAATTTGGAATGGGTTTTGCCCGCGTGGTGTATGCCAATCAAAACATGACGGGCAATATCTTATTGGGCGATAACCTGCTGTTTTCGTTCTTTAAAAACTATGTCGCTGACCCTACGCGTTTGCCTCCTCCGCAGGAAATCATGCACTATCCACTGATACTCGCGGGATATTTGGCGTTATTTTTTACTTCGCTCAACCTCATCCCCATCGGTCAATTAGACGGCGGGCACGTGTTGTATGGACTCATTGGTGGCAAGAATTTTAAAATCGTTGCCCCAATCCTTTTCTTTATTTTTATCACGTACGCGGGTCTAGGTTCCTACCGGCCCGATGAATTTGCCATTGCGGATGATGGTGCCTTTTGGCAAAAAATAGGTTCATTGGGTCTATACGTTCTCTTTTTACAAATCTGTTTCAGTCGCATAACCGACGAAAACCCCCTCACCAGCTGGATGTTGGCGTTGTTGTCGGTTGCCATTCAGTTTGGTACATCTATGCTCTTTCCTACATGGGAAGGCTACTCTGGCTTTTTGGTTTTCGGATTTTTATTGGGGCGTATTTTAGGCGTTCATCACCCCCCCACCGAAGATATTCTACCGTTAAATCGTACCCGGCAAATTTTAGGTTGGCTGACTTTAATTATCTTTGTTCTCTGTTTTAGTCCAAAGCCGTTTGTAATTATGTAAATTGGGACGTATTCAATAATTTAGGTCTCCCGTCCGTCCAACGTCATATCAATGATTATTTCGCTCGCCCAACGCGCCACCCAAGCACAAGAATATTATTTTTCAGTCAAACTCGCCGAAGTCCGTAAGCTCATCACGGCGGGGCATGATGTTATTAATATGGGTATCGGCAACCCCGATCAATCGCCTTCCGAAGCCACCATCGAAGCCCTTCACCGTTCTGCTTTAGAGGCAGGCAACCACGGATATCAATCCTACAAAGGGATTCCAGCGCTACGTCAGGGCATTGCTCAATGGTACCAAAGAATCTACGGAGTTAACTTAGACCCCGAAACCGAGATTTTGCCTTTGATTGGCTCTAAAGAAGGTATCACCCACATCAGCATGACGTTTTTAGACGCTGGTGATGAGGTCTTGGTGCCCGAACTTGGTTATCCCGCCTACCGCGCCGTGAGTCAAATGGTAGGCGCCAAAGTCATTGAATACCCACTGATAGAAGACCAAGGCTGGCAGCCTGATTGGGAAATTATGCACTCGCTAGTAGGACCACAAACGAAACTGCTTTGGCTTAATTATCCGCACATGCCAACAGGTGCGCCCGCTACCCGCGAGTTGTTTGAAAATGCCGTTAGGTTTGCGCACCAACACAAAATTTTACTCTGCCACGACAACCCTTATAGTCTGATTCTCAATCAGAAACCTCCCATTAGCCTTCTTGCCATTGAAGGAGCTAAAGAAGTAGCGATTGAGCTTAATTCCATGTCCAAATCGCACAACATGGCGGGCTGGCGCGTGGGTTGGCTCTCGGGTGCAAAAGCCTATATTGATGCGATATTAACCATCAAAAGCAACGTGGATTCTGGTATGTTTTTGGGTATACAACAGGCAGCTGCCGCTGCCCTCCAAAATACCGACCAATGGCATCAGGCTCAAAACGAAATCTACCGTAGCCGTCTGGACGCTGCAAAAGCCTTTTTGGAAACGCTGCATTGTACC
>JAIXPV010000419.1 GCA_027486105.1 Runella sp.
CGCCCTCATTTACAATGAGTTCATTAGTATAACCATCTAACAATTCTCAGTATGTTTACAAAACAGTATGAGATGGTGTTCATTTTAACTCCCGTTTTATCTGATCAACAGATGAAGGACACCATTGAGAAGTTCCGCAAAATCCTTACCGACAACGGTGCGGAGCTCGTACACGAAGAAAATTGGGGCCTAAAAAAATTGGCTTATCCAATCCAGAACAAGAACACAGGTTTTTATCACCTCATTGAGTTCAAGTCTGCGCCTTCTTTGATTCAAGTCGTTGAGACTGAATTCCGTCGCGATGAGCGCGTAATGCGCTATTTGACGGTAGCTATGGAAAAACACCACATAACGTATGCCGAGCGCAAACGCAGTGGATTAGTTGGAAGAAAACAAACCGAAACAGCTAAGGAGGGCGACGCATAATGACACTAGTAAACGAACCAATCGAGCGTAATCAAAATCGCAAAAAGTATTGCCGCTTTAAGAAAGCCGGTATTAAATTCATCGATTACAAAGATCCTAACTTCCTTTTGAAGTTGATCAACGAGCAGGGTAAAATCTTACCTCGCCGCCTGACAGGTACCTCTTTGAAGTACCAACGTAAGGTGTCGCAAGCCATTAAGCGTGCGCGTCACTTGGGATTATTGCCATACGTAGCTGATCAATTAAAGTAAAAACGGAAGGAGAAAACTGACGATGCAAGTTATTTTAAGAACTGATATTGCCGGACTAGGATATAAGAATGATATCTTAGAGGTGAAAGCCGGTTATGGTCGCAACTATCTTATTCCGCAGGGATTTGCGGTGATGGCGACCGAGTCCAACAAAAAACAATTGGCCGAAAACTTGAAGCAAGCTGCTCACAAGGCCGAAAAAATCAAAAAAGACGCCGAAGAGTTGGCAGAAGCAATCGGTGAAATGACCGTTGAAATCGCCGCTAAGGCAGGTGACAGCGGAAAAATCTTTGGTCGTGTAACGAGCATCCAGATTTCGGAAGCCCTCAAAGCCAAAGGATTTGACGTTGATCGTAAGAAAATTACGGTTGAAGACGTAAAAACCATCGGTACCTACAAAGCTACGCTTGACCTTCACAAAGAAGTAAAACATGCCGTAACTGTAAATGTAGTAGCTGAAGCGTAATCAACGCTCAACATAAAAAAAGTGGCGCTACCGAAAGGTGCGCCACTTTTTTTATGCCATGCTCTAAGGCGTAGGAGGTGTGGTGGTTGGGGCAGAGCCGCCTTTGCCTCGGATATTATCGAGCAAATCCTGAAGAATTTTCTCAACTTCTGGTGAATATTTTTTGAGGGTATCGGAGCCCTGGTTTTTGAGCTGCTCGAAATACTCCGGAATTTTTTCAAGGGAGTCTTCGGCCTCCGTTTTCAGGTCGCCCGCCTTAGATTTAAGGTCTTCGACCATTTTTTCGCCTTCTTCTGTTTTTAAATATTTGTGTAACGCTACCCCAGCGGCGGCCCCCAGAATAAAAGTAGCTAAGTGTTTGGCATTGACCATGGTATTTGTGGTTTTAGTTTAAAAACATAAACAATATAACACGACTAGATGACGCAAAAAATGATTTTTACACCAACGGTTGGCTTTTTATTTAGACTTTATAAAACTCAACTCTAATTTTGTGTGTTTTATTCCAATACAACAACGTTAATGTCGGCTACTTTAATATGTCGTTGACTATTGACGGGAATTACTCACCACTAATTTTCCATAAAGTGCTTGATATCCAAAAAATTCGGCAGGACTTTCCCATTTTAAACGAAGTAATCAACGGAAAACCGTTGGTCTACTTTGACAATGCCGCTACTACCCAGAAGCCACTACCCGTTTTGAATGCCCTGACGCGTTATTATGAACATTATAACGCCAACATTCACCGAGGTATCCATTATTTAGCCGAAAAAGCCACGTCTGCCTTCGAGGCGTCGCGTCATAAAATTCAGACCTTTATGAACGCTCAACACGTGGAGGAAATCATTTTTACTTACGGCACCACCGACGGTATCAATTTAGTTTCTCAAAGTTACGGGCGAACTTTTTTGAAAGCGGGCGACGAAATCATCATCAGCACCATGGAGCACCACTCCAACATCGTGCCTTGGCAAATGCTATGCGAAGAAAAAGGATGTGTGCTTCGTGTGATTCCCATCAATGACGAAGGCGAATTGCTAATGGACGAATACGAAAAGATGCTTTCTGAGAAAACAAAATTCGTGTCGGTCGTCCACGTATCCAATGCCCTCGGAACCATCAACCCCGTCGCTGAAATCATTGAGAAAGCTCACGCAGTAGGGGCTAAAGTGCTGATTGATGGCGCTCAGGCCAGTTCTCATATCGACATTGATGTGCAGGCCTTGGATTGTGATTTTTACGTATTTTCATTACACAAACTCTATGGCCCTACGGGTATGGGCGCGTTGTATGGCAAAAAAGAAATTCTGAACGCCATGCCACCCTACCGCGGTGGTGGCGAGATGATTAAAGAAGTGACCTTCGCCAAAACTACTTACAGCGATTTGCCCTATAAATTTGAAGCAGGTACGCCCAATATCGCCGATGTGGTAGCCGCCTATACGGCCGTTGAATACGTAGAAACGCTTGGTAAAAAGCGGATTGCGAGCTACGAGCATGAGCTGCTTGTTTATGGTACCGATGCTCTCAAAACCATTGAAGGGTTACGATTAGTAGGCACGGCCAAAGAGAAAGTGAGCGTTATTTCGTTTGTGATGGATGGGATTCACCCGCAGGATGTGGGCGTAATTCTGGACCAACAAGGCATTGCCGTTCGGACGGGGCATCATTGTACCCAACCTTTGATGCAGCGACTCGGAATTCCCGGAACTTCCCGGGCCTCCTTTGCGGTTTATAATACCAAAGAAGAAATTGATAAATTAGTCGTAGGTTTGGAGAGAGTTAAAAAGATGTTGAGCTAAAAAACGTGATTTGGGTTTTAGCGACTCGGTATTCAAATCGAAAACAGGATTTACAAGTAATATGACAATCAACGAAAAACAAGACGAGTTAATTGAAGATTTTGAATTGTTCGACGACCAGTTGGACAAAACACAGTATATTATTGACTTGGGGAAAAAACTTGCACCCATTCCGGAAGAATATAAAACAGATGAAAACCTGATTCGCGGTTGTCAGTCAAAGGTGTGGCTACACTCCGAAATGCGCGGTGATGTCGTGCATTTTGAGGCCGACAGCGAACCGACAGCCCAAATTAGTAAAGGCCTCGTGAGTCTTTTGATTAAGATATTGTCTGACGAAAAGCCAGAAGCTGTAGCCAATGCCGATTTGTACTTTATTGATAAAATAGGCATGAGCAGTATCATTACATCTCGGCGGGCGGGTGGCTTGGCTTCGATGATTGCTAGAATGAAAGAGTTTGCGCAACGCGCTACCGAAAAAGTTAGTTAGTGCAATAGGATGCCTCCAACGCTCATTACGATTAACCCCAACAGAAATGACCGAGCCAGAATTAAAAGAAGAAGTTATCAAAGCCATAAAGTCGGTTTATGACCCCGAAATCCCCGTGGATGTGTGGGAGTTGGGCCTGATTTATGACCTAAAAATATTCCCCGTAAACAATGTCTACGTTGAAATGACCCTCACGTCGCCGTCGTGCCCATCGGCGGGGACGATACCAGCCGAAATTGAACAAAAAATTCGGGAAGTAGAAGGCGTCAACGACGTCAGTGTAGAATTGACTTGGGATCCG
>JAIXPV010000042.1 GCA_027486105.1 Runella sp.
TCGGTATCTTCCAGTACTTTATCAAAATGCTTCAATGTCTTAGCCTCCAAGTAGGTCTTTCCATCCTTGGCAAAAAAACGGGTATAATTTACCTCTGATTGGAGGTACATAATGCTTTGAATATCAATCGTTCTGACCAATCCACCAAGGTGAATACAAAGACGGTGAATAGGAGTTTCTTCAAGTTGAGGTAGCGAAAAGAGTTGTGGCTGCGACATGGCTAAAGTTGATTTAGAGTTTTTCTGTGCCCCAAAGGTGGGGTTTGAAGTGGCCCTAATTCAAATAAGAAACAGTGAATCGTACCAATAGCCCAGTGAACCGTAGAGAACTTATAAGCGAAGCGTTAGGGTTGGGAGATAATATTTACCAAATGCAGCGTTTGGCAAGCCACCAAAGCGGCCGTTTCGGTACGTAAACGCGTAGTACCGAGCGTTACCATTTCAAATCCATGCGCTTGGGTTAACTGTATTTCGGCCTCCGTAAAATCTCCTTCGGGGCCAATCACAACGGTATAATTTTGTGCAGGACTCGCTTTTTTTAATAAATGCGCGGGAATTTTGTCTTCGGGCAAATGCGCAATAAATCTTTTGGTCGTATTGACCGTAGGGATATATTTTCCAAAATCACTGACCTCCCTGATTTGGGGCAAAAAGGCCTGCAAGGACTGTTTCATGGCCGAAACGGCGATTTTGTGCAGGCGTTCCAACTTCATATTGCGTCGTTCGGAATGTTTGGTGTAAAAAAACGAAACGGTATCAATCCCGATTTCGGTTGCTTTTTCCACAAACCACTCAATTCGGTCCATGTTTTTGGTCGGGGCCAACGCAACTTCAATCTGATAGTTTCGGGGTGTCTGTACCGTTTGTTGAACCACTTTTAAATCACAACGTTTGGGTGTACTGCGTTGCACAACGGCATCATACCAGCTCCCCTGTCCGTCGGTGACCCGCACCGCTTCCCCTTCACGTAAACGCAGTACTTTAGCGGCATGAAAAGCTTCGTCGTCGATTAAAGCAGAGAGTTCGGAGAAATTGGGCTGGTAAAAGAGATGCATTAACTTTCAAATTTAACTTTAGGATTTTTTAAACATTTCATTGCTTGGGTAAGGCCGCTTAGGGTGAGCGGAAACATTCGATTATCGGCCCATTCCCGAATGATACTGATGCTATGGGTGTATTTCCAGTAATCAGCCACGGTAACGGGATTAAGCCACACAAAATGAGGATATTGCTCTTTAAAACGATTAAGCCAAACAAGACCCGACTCTTCATTATAGTGCTCTACACTGCCTCTTGGATGCGTAATTTCGTACGAAGCCATGGAGGCATCGCCCACAAAAATCACTTTATATTCTTTGTTGTATTTATGCAATACCTCCAACGTAGGTATGCGCGAACTTCGGCGGGTATTGTCGCGCCAAAGGGTTTCGTAAACGCAGTTATGAAAATAGAAATACTCAATGTGTTTGAACTGGTACTTAGCCGCTGAAAACAATTGTGAGCATTGCTCGATGTGCTCATCCATCGAACCGCCTACGTCCAACAAGAGTAACACTTTAACGTTGTTCTTGCGCGACGGATGCATGTGAATGTCGAGAATGCCAGCGTTGCGACTAGTGCCTTCGATGGTGGCATTCATGTCAAGCTCTTCATCCACGCCCTCGCGCGTCAAAATTCGCAGTCGACGCAGGGCCATTTTCATGTTGCGGGTGTTGAGTTCGAGGTCTTCATCGTAATTTTTATACTCCCGATTTTCCCAAACTTTGGTGGCCGTACGGTTGCCCGCCGAAGGCCCTTTTACCCGAAAACCCTCTGGGTTATAGCCGTTATTGCCAAAAGGCGAAGTCCCCCCCGTACCAATCCAAGTGTTACCTCCGTCGTGACGTTCATTTTGTTCTTGAAGCAACTGCCGAAACCGCTCAAAAAGCTTTTCTAAGCCGCCCATCCGTTCAATCATCTCTTTTTCTTCGTCGGTCAACTCGCGCGACAGCGCATCTTGAAACCATTCGGGTGGCAAAGGGGTCTCCAGAATTTTTGCTTCGACAGTTTGGGCATTTTGAAAATACTCAGCAAAAAGGCGATCAAACAAATCATAGTGCATCTCGTTTTTGATGAGCGCTGTACGACTGAAATAGTAAAACTCCTCCGCACTCATCTCAATCACTTGCCGTTTGAGCCCTTCCAATAGGTTCAAGTACTCCCCGATAGATACGGGAAGGGCGTGTTTTTTTAGCAGTAAAAAGAAGTCTAAAAACATATTTTCAACCATTAAATCAGGAAGTAATCACACAAAATGCAGTCATTAATAAGGTTTAAAACCCTTTGCCCTGAGGGCCGCGTATAAATCATTATCCTGTTCATTTTTGAGCAAAGCCCCCAAAAACGGTGGCACTTCGGGCAGTGATTCTAGGTCTTTGAGGTCGTCGGCGGAGACCTTAGCCCACAGAAGTAATTTTATCCAATCCAGCAGTTCGCTAGTGGAAGGTTTCTTTTTCAGGGCTTTCACATCGCGCACGGCAAAAAATGCTTTCATGGCGCGTTCTAGCAGCTCTTTATCCAACTCAGGATAATGCACGTGGACAATTTGCTGCATGGTATCACGGTCTGGAAAACGAATAAAGTGAAAAAAGCACCGGCGCAAAAACGCATCTGGCAATTCTTTTTCGTTGTTTGAGGTAATGATAACAATCGGGCGCTGTTTGGCCGCGATGGTACGGTCCAGTTCATAACAGTAAAACTCCATTCGGTCGAGTTCCTGCAACAGGTCATTGGGAAACGCAATATCGGCTTTGTCAATCTCATCAATCAGCAGCACCACTTGTTCTTCCGACTCAAACGCCTCCCACAACTTCCCCTTTTTGATATAGTTTTCGACACTGTACACGCGTTTATCGCCCAATTGCGAATCCCGCAAACGCGATACAGCATCGTATTCATAAAGACCTTGATGCGCATTAGTAGTTGATTTTATATGCCACGTTATGAGCCGTTTACCCAGTGCTTTGGCTACTTCGTAGGCCAGCATAGTCTTGCCCGTACCTGGTTCACCTTTCAACAAAAGCGGCTTTTGCAAGCTAACGGCTGCATTGACCGCAACCGACAATTCCCGCGTTGCTACGTATTTATCAGTTCCTTCAAAGGGGAGATTCATGGTTAGAGTAGTTGATTCGCTAATTAATTTATATTTATTGCTGTCGGAAAATCGTACTGAAGTTACTTTACTCTCAATTATTCGCTTCTTTTTCCTGCCGCAAATTACACTTTTTTTATCGTCTCATTGCTTCGTTTGGGCTGCTTAAAAACAATGGGATTAGGAGTATAAAAAAACAGAATTAAACTTATTATAATAAGTTTAAGTAAAACGTTACAAAATGTACCTCAATACCGAAGTTCAGAAAAATAACACCTACGACGCCATCGTCATTGGTTCTGGCATCAGCGGTGGCTGGGCCGCCAAAGAATTGACCGAAAAAGGATTACGCACGCTGATGCTCGAACGCGGTCGCGACGTAAAACACGTCGTCGATTACCCCACCACGATGTCGGCACCGTGGGAAATGGCCCATCGTGGACGCCTACCGCTCGAGCTCGCTGACCGTGTACCGATTCAGCGCAAAACGGGCCCTGCCGGCAGCGAGTACGGCAATCATTTTTTTGTCAAAGACGATGAGCATCCTTATACCCAAATCAAGCCCTTCGACTGGACGCGCGGCTATCAGGTAGGCGGTAAATCGCTGATGTGGGCGCGGTGGGTACAGCGCTGGAACGAAGATAATTTTGAAGAAAATGCCCGCGAAGGCATCGGGGTCGATTGGCCCATTCGTTACAAAGACCTCGCACCGTGGTACAGCTACGTTGAGCGTTTTATTGGTGTTTCGGGCAATAAAGACGGCATTAAATCCTTGCCCGATGGCGAGTTTTTGCCTCCTTTTGAGCTCAATTGCCTTGAGAAACATTTCCAAAAAACCGTTGCCAATAAATACAACGACCGGCATTTTATCATCAGTCGCACCGCCAATTTAAGCAAGCCTTCGGCGATTCATACCGCCTTAGGACGCTCGGCCTGCCAATCACGCAACTGGTGCAGCCGAGGATGCCCCTATGGGGCTTATTTCAGCACCCAATCCTCCACCCTTCCAGCCGCTGTCAAAACGGGTAAGTTGACATTGCGACCGTTTTCGATTGTTCATTCTATTATTTACGACGAAAAAAAGGGAAAGGCCACAGGTGTACGCGTCATTGACACCAATACCTTAGAAATGACGGAGTTTTATGCTCGCATTATTTTTGTCAATGCCGCTACCATCAACAGTACGGCTATTTTGATGAATTCTACTTCGGGGCGTTTTCCCAACGGTTTGGGCAACGACAGCGGCGCACTGGGCCGTTATTTGATGGATCACAATTACCGAATTCGGGTGAGTGGAATTTACGAAGGACCAGAGTTTAATGATAGCTATTATTTTGGTCGTCGACCCGCAGGCTCGTACGTACCTCGCTTCAGAAATCTCGGGAATGACCGACAAAAAGACTTCGTACGCGGATATGCCTATGCCTGCGGAGCGGGGCGCCAAGGTTGGGAGCGTGGCAACGGAACCGAAAGTTTTGGGGCAGATTTTAAAGAAAGTATGACCAAACCTGGCCCTTGGACATTCAGCATGACTGGCATGGGAGAAATGCTCCCGCACGTGGACAATAAAATTGAACTTGACCCTGAAAAAAAAGATAAATGGGGAATACCAACGCTGAAAATTGATTGCCAATGGTACGAAAATGAAGATAAAATGGTGTTGGATGCGCTCAATCAAGCGCAAGAAATGATGCATCATGCAGGCATTAAGGTTACAGCGGCGTTTGATAACCACCAAGCCCCAGGCCTTGCCATCCACGAAATGGGCACCGCCCGAATGGGCCGCGACCCCAAAACATCCGTTCTCAACGGCTTCAATCAAGTACACGCCTGCAAGAATGTATTTGTAAGCGATGGGGCAAGCATGACCTCATCGGCTTGCCAAAATCCCTCCCTGACCTACATGGCCCTCACGGCACGGGCCGCAGACCATGCCGTCAAAGAAATGAAAAAAATGAATCTATAAACTTTTTGTATCAGTCGTAGTTTTTATGAAAAACAACGTATGAAACCCACCGTTGAACAACTACACGACCCTAACTTTTATGAATTGATTGACTCTTTTCACGTGGATGAAATGGGGAAATTTTTGATGAAGGAATTGGGAATGAAACAACCGGATAACCAACCCACCAAACCCAAATTAAACGCTAAATCTCTGCTTCTTTTCGCAGTGTTTGCCGCTATTGGGGGCGTTGTGGGCTGGTCAATCGGTAAATCCATCCCAAAATCTGAAGGAGGATTAGATAGCTTTGCCTCTCAATTTGGCCTCGCGTTCCTGTGTTTTTTTATTGTTTTACTCCCCATCCACGAAGCCATTCACGGGTTATTCTTTAAGCTGATTGGTGCCCAAAAAGTAGGTTTTGGCTGGTCTATGAAAAGCCTCATCGTGTACGCATACGCCCAAAAGTTTGTCATGACCCTCCGCGAAAATGCGTTGGTAGCGGCCATGCCCTTTGTAGTTATCACGATTTCGCTTAGCATTCTGTGGTTTATTTTTCCGCAATGGCAGTTTTTTTGGGGAAGCGCCCTATTCTTGCATACTTTCGCTTGCATGGGCGATTTTATTTTGATTCGTTATTTTTACAAAAACCGTACCTCTCGGATGTACACTTACGACGATATAGAGGAGAAGAATTATTCGTACTTTTTTCGTAAAAAATTAAAATAACCGTCTGACGCTTAATACATCCCAAAACCAAACCATCTGTCAGTTTTTTCAGTATACTTTCATTACCTCGCCTAGTTTGAATTCTACGGAAACCTGTTGGGGTAATGCTTCAAAACGGTAGCCCAAAGCTGAAAAATGTTCAAGAAA
>JAIXPV010000372.1 GCA_027486105.1 Runella sp.
AGGGAGTATTTTATTTTCTATTTATAAGCTGGGTTTTGTCACCTAATTATTATAGGTGGTGTGATTATTTATCTTGAAGAAAAAAATTTCTTTCTAGCATTTTTCTATTGATTAGTTTGTAAAATTGGGAACTTGAGTAGATTAACATGGTGGAAAGCCATTTTGTCCAAGGGTTAGGCGATACCGTTGGTGGTCTGGGTGGACCACGAGCGTCCGCCTTCCCAACATTCCTGACCGGTAAAGGCTGTACTTTTTTTATCCTTCCGTTTTACTTCCCAGCGTGACTTTGGCATTGGTAAGTTTCCTTTGCTGTTTTTAAAGATCAAGTACAGTTTTAAAAAACTAATCAAAAGGATTTACTCCTCATAAGGGTATACCGATTTTGCAAAGCAAATCTTTCTGTAGCACTTTCCAATAGAATAAAGAAAAAGAAACGCCTTCAGTCGGAACAAAGTTAGCGACGGACTGAGGCGCCCTTTGGTCCTTATTGACATATCCCATTTTGATCTTTCGTCAATTATGATGAACGGAGCCCAGACTTTCCTCAAAAAATTTTTTGCAATCACAAATAGATAAACTAAAAAAATAACTTCCTGTAAATATATTATATAAGCCATTCGAGGTGAAACATTTCCAACAGAGTTTTTTAGGATCTCTGAATAGTCTGGTATTGAAAACTTAATGAAGCTTTTGTTCAGCATTCTTTTATTTAAATTTTTCTTAACAATAAGCAAAAGAAAAAAGGTTGTTAAGAAGTTTTTGGTCTCGTTGGTAGGTTTTTGTTTAGAATCAAAGGTCTGTGAGGAGTATGCGGGACCTTCCGTCAGTGAGCGAACAAAGTTCGCCACCGAAGACTTCCGGTCGTCTGGTGAAGGGGCGAAGACCTTTAATATAGATCTTTTTACACCCTCCATTCGATAATGAAAAACAGCCAAAGTCTTTTGGCCTTAGCTGTGTCTGTTTGTCCAGAGCTGCCAAAGGAATGGCGTAAGTTTAGCCGGCGGGGATTTGCTCCGCCGCCGACTTTGACTTCTACGCAACGTCTAATTCTCAATTAAAGATTTAATTGATCACCACGACGATATTGAAGATATGCTGTAACAAATAAACCTGCAATAGTCACTGGAATAAATCCTAAAACGATACCAGATAAAAGTGGTTCAACCATTTGATTTTATTATGCTTAAAAAATAGATTTTCTTTTATTTTAACTCACTTTTTCAGGTTTGTTGTGAGGGAACAAAACGCTCGGGGTGAAGAACTTCGTTCTAACCCTTCGGCGATGTTTCAAATTCAAACCTTACTTGAGATTGTCAGTTGCTGGGCGGGGAGCCAAACAAAGTTTCCTGCCCCCCGGGACCAGAAGTCTTTGCAGACGATTCAAGAAAGTTGGTGCAGATTGCGCACCCTTCAGTCCCGTATTTAAGGAGCAAAGAAGCGAAGCCTCGCGAAATTCGCGGGAGGCCCAC
The DNA here is from genome assembly GCA_027486105.1 of Runella sp. Lineage (GTDB taxonomy): Bacteria > Bacteroidota > Bacteroidia > Cytophagales > Spirosomataceae > Runella. The sequence goes on from JAIXPV010000372.1 coordinate 1,470, forward strand.
TTTGCTCCTTAAATGACCGAAAGTCTCCGGTGAAGGGGTGAAGGAACTGCGTTCATCGAACGAAATTCCGGGCCAACGAGACTTTTATTGAACAAACGAGGTTCGTCAGGGCTGCCTGACCTTCGGTCAGCCTCGCCCTTTGGTCCTTTCGTCATCCGGTACTAGATTGCTCTTATTTTTTTGCGTTTGATAAGAAAATCTGTGTATATTCTGTAATGGCTTCTTTTAATAATGTTTCAGCATCAGGACCAAAAGCTTTTGTTGTACGAATAATTTCATAAAGTTTAGCTTTATTTGTCGCAATGTACTCACGTAAACCTACAAGGAAATCTTTTACTTGATCTACAGCAAGTTTATCTAAATAGCCTTTAATACCTGTATAAATAGTAGCAACTTGTTCTTCAACACGTAATGGTGCAGATTGTGATTGTTTTAATAATTCACGTAAACGAGCACCACGAGCTAATTGGTTTTGTGTTGCTTGATCTAAATCTGAAGCAAATTGTGAGAAAGCTTCTAATTCAGCAAATTGTGCTAACTCTAGTTTTAAAGTACCAGCAACTTGTTTCATAGCCTTAATTTGAGCTGCTGAACCTACACGTGATACAGAAATACCAACGTTAATTGCTGGACGAATACCTGAGTTAAATAAATCTGCTGATAAGAAAATTTGACCATCAGTAATTGAAATTACGTTTGTTGGAATATACGCTGATACGTCTCCACCTTGTGTTTCAATAACTGGAAGAGCTGTCATACTTCCTTCGCCTAATGCGTTACTTAATTTTGCAGCACGTTCAAGAAGACGTGAGTGTAAATAGAATACGTCACCTGGATATGCTTCACGGCCTGGAGGACGTTTTAGTAATAATGACATTTGACGATAAGCTTGAGCTTGTTTTGATAAATCATCATAAATTACTAAAGTATGACGACCGGTATACATGAAATATTCAGCTAAAGCTGCACCAGTGTATGGAGCTAAATATTGTAAAGTTGCTGGAGCATCAGCGTTCTCAGCTACGATAATTGTATATTTCATAGCACCACGTTCTTGTAATGTTGTTACAATTTGTGCTACAGATGAAGCTTTTTGTCCGATTGCAACATAAACACAAATCACTTTTTCACCGTTTTGGTTTAAAATTGTATCTGTGGCTACGGCTGTTTTTCCTGTTTGACGGTCACCAATAATAAGTTCACGTTGGCCACGACCAATTGGAATCATAGCATCAATGGCTACAAGTCCTGTTTGAAGCGGTTCATATACTGAACGACGTGAGATAATTCCTGGTGCTGGAGATTCGATTAAACGCGTTGCATCAGCTTTAATTGCTCCTTTTCCATCAATCGGACGAGCTAAAGCATCAACTACACGTCC
>JAIXPV010000611.1 GCA_027486105.1 Runella sp.
CGTCAGGCGGGTGAAATGCAAACTTCGGGCTTTTTGCTTCGTATCATGTTCAGTGCTGGCAGTCAGTTTAATGCTTCGAAATCCACCTCTTCCCAAACCGTTAGCAGCAAGGCAATCGAACTAACGCTAAAAAAAATATAATGGAAAACATAAACGGACTCATTACATTGAATGACTTTTCAAAAATTGAAATCAGGGTCGGCACGATAATTAGTGCGGAACTCTTTAAAGAAGCAAAAAAGCCAGCATATAAAATTTTAATTGATTTTGGCGAATTCGGAATCAAAAAGACATCAGCACAAATTACTAAACTATATATCCCAGAAGAAATAATTGGGAAACAAGTTATAGCAGTGACAAATTTTCCTACAAAACAAATAGCCAATATTCAAAGCGAGTGTTTAGTTTTAGGAGCAGTGGACAAAGAAGAAGTAACCTTATTGACACCAGACAAGCAAGTGAAGAATGGGCTAAGAATTGGATAAAATATTTATCTAAACGGAAAATAAATTTAATAGTCAATGAACTAACACATGATAAATTCTACAAAAGAAAGGATATAAAAAAGAAAACGACGATGAGTAAATTTTCAAATTTAATCTCACCAGCATTTCATCTTGCAAGGTGTATTCAAATTACACATTTATTGCCAGAGTAACTTAAGTTTTTCTATAATAAAATCGAAATAAATCAGTCTTACGCAAAAAAATGAATAACAAACTTATAAACTACTTTCTGAAGATAACTAATCTAACTACGGATGAAATTAACATACTTTCGGAGAACATGATTATAAAAAATTTACCCAAAGGGCATTTATTATTAAAAGAGGGCCAATACAACAATGATTCTTACTTCATCCTCGATGGGTTAGTTAGACAATATAAAACAATTGACGGCAATGACTTAACAACCAATTTTTTTAGCGAAGAACAATGGATTATTTCATTAGAAAATTTTCAAGAAAAAATGCCTTCAAAATACAATCTAATCTGCGTAGAAGACACCACTATAGTGATTGGAAATGAAGAAAAAGCACAAAAATTATTCAAACAGTTCCCAAGATTGGAAACCGTTTCACGTCAAATAATGGAAACTGTATTTTTTGAACAACAAAATTTAATGACTACCTATATTACCGACAAACCAGAGCAACGTTACCTAAAACTACTTAAATCAAGACCAGAAATTTTTCAAAGAGTACCTCAATATGACATTGCTACTTACATTGGTGTAAAGCCCGAGTCATTGAGTAGAATCAGAAAAAAAATACAAACAAAAAATCAAAATAGATAATCTAGGCTTCATTTTGCCCTAACCATTTAATAGCATATCCAACGATAAATATCGTAGTGGCTATTTCGATAGAAGCAAAAAAAGCATAGTATTTTGTAACACTGCCCACAAAAAGAGTAACCACCATCACAACCGTTTTTAGGCTACCAGCTATTATATTTGTCCAACAATTTATGTTCTTACCTAAAACTCGGGAGAGGAGTACCATTGCTATTGGAATTTCCATTAATATACCCGCATAAACCAAGAATTCTTCATTGATGATGAGCCCATCTACATTGCCCGTTAAATACTGTTTTAATAATGATGAATCCATCAATCCCATTAAATCGCAGTATAGGTAATTTAGGGTAACAAAAACCCAAACCGTGGACAGAAAACCTTTTTTATTTTCCATGGTAGTTATTTTTAAAGTTAGTTGATTGTTTCTATAATGGGCCTCCATTTATTTTATGTTTGGATGACTCCACAAAAGTATATCGGCCCTATTTTTGGCTCATTGACTTTGGTTAAGAAATGAAGCCAAACATTGACAAATCGAAGTTTAACTAGCTAAAAAAATAACACCAACCCTGAGCCATCGTAAAAACGCCCCCCCAAGAATGACCAGAGAAATCACAAAAGAAATAGAGACTTTTTGCCCCACAAACCTGCAAGACTGGCGACAATGGTTGCAGGAAAATCATCGTTCAAAACAGTCAGTGTGGCTTGTTTATTATAAGAAGAAAACGGGTACACCAAGCATCACTTGGAGCCAAGCCGTCGACCAAGCACTTTGCTTTGGCTGGATAGACAGCACCTCCAAGCCCATTGACGATGAGAAATTTATGCAGTTTTTCTGCAAACGAAAACCAAACAGTGTTTGGTCGAAGATAAACAAAGAAAAGGTGGAGCGATTAATAGTGGCCGGTCTGATGACGCAGGCAGGTTTTGAGAGTATTGAAACCGCCAAACAAAACGGTTCGTGGAGCATTTTGGATGAGGTGGAAGAACTCACGATACCACAAGACTTGGCCGACGCATTCAAAACTAAACCAGGGGCGGAGGATTTTTTCTTGAGTTTGAGTAAATCCGTCAGAAAAAGCATCTTACAATGGCTTATACTCGCCAAACGACCCGAAACCCGCCAAAATCGAATCACGGAAATTGCCGAACTTGCCGCCCAAAAGCTAAAGCCTAAGCAGTTTAGATAATAAATCGAATACGGCCTTTGGGAACTTCTTTGACCAAATGAGCGATGAGAAGTAGATGGCTGTTTTTGGGCTACTTTCCGCAAAAACGGAACTGATACCGCCTTAAAATAGGTTACCTCTCTTTTCAACAATTTACTTTTTACTCATGACTTCTCTCGACATCGCAAAACAGTATTACGACAGTTTTAACCGTAAAAATTGGCAAGGAATGTTGGATTTATTGGCCCCTAACGTGCGCCATGAACCCAATCAGGCCGACGAGCCGCGCATTGGCATTGAGAAATTTAGGGAGTTTTTACAAAGCATGGACGATGCCTACGAAGAAACCCTCACCGACATGGTTTTCTTTAGTGAGCCTAACGATACACGCGTAGCGGTGGAGTTTGTGGTAAACGGAATCTACAAAAAAGGCGAAGAAGGTTTTCCAGTAGCTCACGGCCAATCTTACATGTTGCCTGCGGCGGCATTTCTGGAAATCAAGGAAGGAAAAATCACCCGTGTAACAACCTATTATAACCTAACCCTCTGGATAAAATTGGTTTCGTAAGTAGGGGGCGCACGCAAAGTCGCTAAGTCGCCAAGATTTATCATAACAATCCGCCTTTATGTCCCAAAATCTTACTTTTACTGCTAAGCGCGGCTCCGAAATCGCCTCCGTGATAGAGGACTTGGGGAAGCTGCGCATTGCCGTTTTTCGCGATTATCCTTATTTGTACGAAGGCACACTCGACTACGAAAAGGAGTATTTGCAGATTTATACCAAAGCGCCTCGCTCCTTTCTGTTTGCGGTCTACAACGCCACGGAAATGGTAGGCGCTACCACCTGTATTCCCTTGTCTGACGAAACCGCCGACGTCCGATTGCCTTTTGAAAAAGCGGGTTTTGACCTAAATTCAATCTTTTATTTTGGCGAAAGTATCCTCTTGCCGACCTACCGTGGATTGGGCTTAGGGCATCGTTTTTTTGACGAGCGCGAAGCCCACGCCCGTAGCTTCGGTAGCTATCATATGACTTGTTTTTGTGCGGTACAGCGGGCAGAAAATCACCCCTCAAAACCGCTGGACTACCGCCCCAATGACGTTTTTTGGACCAAACGAGGCTA
>JAIXPV010000522.1 GCA_027486105.1 Runella sp.
ATCGTCGGGATACGGCTCCGAACGCTGGCCCTGTGTGCCGCAATATCAATCCCATACGCCAATCCACTGACAATCGTTACGTCGTGGTTGACAAGCCCTTCTACAATCTGCTCGGTGATATTTCGGCCATAATCAGTCGCTTTTCGGGTACCTACTAAAGACACATAACGGGCCTTATTGAAATCAATGTTACCTTTGGTGTATAGCAAAACTGGCGCATCATAAAGTGATTTGAGCCGCTGCGGAAAGTGGGCATCCGTGTAAAAAACCATATTGGCGTTTAACTTCTCCAATTTTAGAAGTTCATCTTCAGCCGCTCTTAGACCTTCTTTTTGCAAAACACTCCGGGCAATTGCTTCTCCAATGCCCGTAACGCGAATCAATGTTTTATAATTGGCTTCAAATACTTTCTGGGCATCTCCAAAGTGTGCAATCAAATGACGAATCAAAACTCCGCCCAATCCTGGGGTCAGATGTAATCCTAATTGATAAAGACGTTGGTCCATAAATAAATCTTAATGTACTTTTTTAAGGCCGCCGCCTAAGTATTGACAATTGAATAGGGTATCAATGCCATTGTAGGATACGGGGGCTTTTTCGTAGTCATAAACTACTCTGAGTGAGCGGGTATGGTTATTGTCGCCCATGGCTACGTCTACATCTTCCATCGTAAACTGACAAGGATGTTCGTAGCCGCAGGCAATGGCTATTTCGAGAATCTCTTTGGTCAAGGTTTTTCCGTAATGGTAAAAACGCTCACTTTTAAGCGTGGGGTCAAGGCCCGCCTGCAACCATTTATTTTGCGTAGCTATCCCCGCAGGGCAGCGGTTGGTATGGCATATCTGCGCCTGAATACAACCAATTGACATCATGGCTTCGCGGGCAACGTTGATAATATCTACCCCCATCGCAAAGGCCATAATCGCCTGCGCTGGTAGGCCTAGTTTCCCCGACCCAATGAACGTGACTCGGTCGGTGAGGCCGTGTTTTTTAAAGATTTTATACACACTCGAAAACCCATATACCCACGGCAATGACACATGGTCGGCAAACGACGGAGGGGCGGCGCCCGTTCCACCTTCACCGCCATCAACGGTAATAAAATCGGGACCACGGCCCGTTTTCACCATGAGTTCTGCCAGTTCCTCCCACATATCTAGTTTGCCCACGGCCGCTTTGATACCCACAGGTAACCCAGTAGCTTCGGCCATGGCTTCGATTAAATCTAGCATTTCGGGCAGGGTAGAAAAGGCACTATGCGCTGCGGGCGAAATGACGTCTTTTCCGATAGGCACATGACGGATTTCTGCGATCTCTTTCGTGATTTTGGCCGCTGGCAATACCCCGCCTTTGCCTGGTTTTGCTCCTTGCGATAGTTTCAATTCAAGCATCCGGATGGCGGGATTTTTCTGCGTCAGTCGGACCAATTTTTCCAGGATAAAATTCCCGTCGTCGTCACGAATACCGAAATACGCCGTGCCGATGTTGAGTACTACGTCGGCGCCTTTATCGTGGTACGGCGAAAACCCTCCTTCACCCGTGTTGTGATAACAGCCAAACTTCGCCGCCCCTTCGTTGAGGGCGGTTATTGCCGATGCCGACAACGACCCAAAACTCATTCCTGAGATATTGATGACCTGCTTCGGACGGTAAGGTTTACGGCGATTATGGCTCAGCCCAATCACTTTAGGCGCAGGCAAAACGTACGGATTTTCGCGATAGGGATGGTCTTTGGCCAATCGTTTGGTTATCAAAGCGGGTTTGATAAAGATAAAACCTGCACTGTTGACATCCTGATCTGTGCCGAAACCTTGAAAATTATTTTCCCGTTTAGACGATGCATAAATCCACGAACGCTGCCGACGGTTAAACGGTAATTCTTCGCGGTTGTTGGCTACGATGTACTGACGAAACTCTGGGCCAATCGTCTCTAGCCAATACCGCATATGCCCAATAACTGGAAAGTTGTGCAAAACCGTGTGTTTTTTCTGAGTAATGTCCCAAATAGCAACAATGACTAAAATCACGGGGAAGCAAGTCCACCACGGAACGAGCGCAAGCAAATCCAAAAGAGTATTCATTAGGGTTTAGTTTTTCTGGTTGAAAATTTTAAAACAAATTTCACCGATTTCACCAATTATCTTTTCGGCTTCTTTTTCAGGGGTACCTCTCACAAAAACTGAAATTACAAAGGGTGTGGCGGCAAACACAATGCCCGCATCGCCGCGTACGTAGGGCAATCCGCCCGTTTTGTGCGCTATTTTGATGTTTTTAGGAATGAGCCTCGGCAGTGTAACCGTATCCCGATTTTCAAATAAAAATTCCATCATTTGCTCACATAAAGCTGGCGTTGCTACTTTATGACTATAAATGAGACGTAATAATGCATTGATGTCACGGGCAGTGACGTAATTATCAACTCCCCGCGCTACAGCAGCCGTATCCATCATCACCCGATTCAACTGAAGGCTCGCCAAACCAAGGTGTTTCATACGGTCGTTAATTTTTTTCTGCCCCAGTTTTCTGATAAAAATATTGGTAGCCGTGTTATCGCTCGCAATCATCATCAACCGGGCTACCTCTTTGAGCGACATTTGTTGTCCATCGGGGTAGGAGGCCATCACGCCCGAGCCGCCCGTTTTGTCGGTAGCCACTAGCGTGTAGGTTTGGTCGAGGTTAATTTCACCCACCTTTACCTGTTCCATCAACTCAACCAAAATCGGAATTTTGATGATACTCGCCGAAGGAACCAACACCGCAGGTCCTTGGCTGAAATAGATTTCACCCGTTAGGGATTCTACCTGAAGATTGACGATGATAGTGGGTGAAAGTTTAGAGAGATAGGTTTCAAGAGAAGAAAAAGAGGGGTGTTTTTGGGCTACACTCACGAATGGGAGCAGCAAGAGGCATAAAAAAATAAGTTGTCGCATCAGAAAAAGGGTTTCTGGCAACAACTTACGCACAGGAAGAATAAAAATCAAGGGATGTTATTGATCCTTTCCTTCTACTTGGGCGGGAATGTGGATATGCTTTTCCAAGTCTTTGCCCATAAAAAGTTTAAATTCAGTTTTTAACTTCCGATAATTGTCGTGAAAAAAAGACATTTTCTCCCGCAAATAGGCTTGACTCTCGCGGACTTCTTCGTTAAATTGGGTAGTTTCTTCCTTAATAATGCTCGCAATAATCCCTTCCTGATCACGAATATCGGCCTGAATGCTCTTGACGGTGCGTTTAAAATGGTCGAACTCACGCTCAAAATGGGTAAGCGTTTCGGCAAAATTAGAATCCATCTCCTCTACGGGCAAAAAGGCCCGCATTTCATGCACCAAATGCCCAAAAAAATCAACTTCTTGGTCCACAAAAGTGACCTCATTGAGCCAGAGTCTGTACTCAAAATGAAAGCGATGTAAATCAAATTTAGTGTTACGTGCCATGATTCGCTCGTGGTTAAATGAATAATCCTAAATTCTGATTTATTTTCAGCTCAGAGTATGAGGTGGGTCAGCAAGATACCTGACTAGCATCAGTTTTTTGCGAATAAAAATGAAACGTAAAGTGAGTCACAGCCCAACATTACCAAGGTATTTTGTGTATTATAAGAGCCTATAACGAGCAATAATCGGATAATGGTCAGAGTATTTCACATCTTTTCTGGTCTGAAAATCAACCACTTCAAGGCCTTTTCTGTCATAAAACTGATTGTCGATTCTGATAAATCCTGGAGCCTTCCGATACGTAAAACCAAATCCAGAACCTGCATCTTCAAAAGCATTCGACAGCCGCTTGCGAACCTGTCCGTAAGCATAACTGTACGGAACTTCGTTAAAATCGCCGCATACCACCACAGGGTGCGGGCTTTTCTCAATCCACTCGGTCAGAATTTTAGACTCCTCAGCATGATGCACAAAGCCGCCTTTTAGTTTTCTGAAGGTACTCGCCAATTCATAGCCCCCCAATCCAAGATTCTTTTCTTTGACCGCCACTTTAATGCCTCCTACGCGCACAATCATAGAGCGTAAATGCACACTGATAAACCGAATCGTAGCACCTTTGATATTGATATCAGCGTAAATGATGCCATTTTGATTGCTAAATTCCATTTTCTCCTGTTTAATAATCGGAAATTTTGAGAAAATCGCCAGCCCGTTGGTGTAATCTTTGCCCTGGTCCTGGATGGATTGCATAGATACGTAGTAAGGATAGCCCTCCTTTTTAAACTGGGCAACTGTTTGCAAGTCCTTTTGCTCTCGGTGGTTCAAAAACTCCTGAAAACATTTAACATCTGCATCCTCCTTTTTCACCCATTCAATGAGCTTATTGGTATTATCTGAATTTTTATCAACTAAATAACTGTACGAATCAAACGACATAACGTTATAACTCATCACCTTAATCTCATTTTTAGAAGCGACCGTTTCTTCTTCTGCTGGCCCTAGTCCGTACGTTCTTGCCCAAAATGGGAAGCTTAACATCAAGGCCAACCCCGAAAGCCACGCTCTTTTGGGATTAAACACCAGCCAAAAACCAACCAGCAAAATATGAGTAATCAGCAGCAAAGGGAGGCTCATCATGATGAAGCCCGCGAGCCAATGCCCCGTAATGGCAAAATAGGTGAGGGGGTAACTGAGTAAGGTAAAGCAAAAAAATAATTGCTGAATACGCCAAAAAAGGGGAGTTTTGGATTTCATTGCGTAGTTTTTCACTGGCACTGCGTTTTAATTGCAAAGTAAACAATTCCATGACGAAAATTATTGCTATCGGTTTAGTATTATCAATTCTCATTGCCTGCAATACCTCCCAAGAATCGGAAGAACAAAAATTAGCCCAAAGCTACTGTGGAGGTTGTCATCTTATGCCAACGCCCGATTTGCTTGACAAAAAAACGTGGAAAGAAAGTGTGCTACCCAAAATGGCCTTGCGCTTGGGGGTAGTTCAGCAAAACATCGGGTTTTATCAGGACTTTTCTACCGAAGAGATTGTGGCATTTACCCAAGCTAATGTGTATCCCGAAACCCCCATCGTAACGCCTGAACAATGGGAAAGCATCGTAAATTATTACGTCAATAATGCCCCTGATAAACTGCCAGACTCCTCCCATAAAACCCTTATTTCTCCTACCCTCTCCCGATTCCTACCCAAAGCCAATACACCACAGGTGGACCCTTTTGTTTCGCTTATCAAGTATGACTCCCTCAGCAAGAAGCTATTTGTGGGCAGCCGTAGAGGCATGGTCACTGTATTTGACCAACAATTCAAGCGTATTGACTCCCTCAAAGTGAGCAGCCCACCTTCGGATTTGCGGGCCTACCCCGATGGGAGTTTGGATGTGTTGATGATGGGCATCATGGACCCCAACGACCACAATCGGGGCACGCTAGAAAAAGCTCGCAAATCTGCCGATGGTAAAACTTGGGCCTTAACTCCAATAATCCAAAAACTTCGTCGCCCCGTAAATCAATCATTTACGGATGTAGACGGCGATGGACTTGAAGACATTGTAATGTGTGAATATGGCAACGATGTCGGCCAATTATCTTGGTTCAAACAGCAGCAAGACCATACTTATCAGGTGTTTAAATTTGACCCCGCTCCTGGAGCGCGTTTGGTTCAACCTTATGATTTTAACCGTGATGGAAAACTGGACTTCTTTGTAATGATGGCGCAAGGCGACGAACAGGTATCCGTGATTTATAATCGAGGCGGTGGAAAATACGAAAAACAAATCCTGTTGCGCTTTCCACCCGTGTACGGCTCCAGCTACGCCGATTTGGCCGACGTCAACGGCGACGGTTGGGTAGACATTGTATATACCAACGGCGACAATGCCGATTATTCCATGATTCTGAAACCTTATCACGGCGTACGTATTTTCTTAAACGACGGAAAAAATCAGTTTCAGGAAAAATGGTTTTTCCCTTTACATGGTGCCTCAAAAGCCCTAGCCGACGATTTTGACAGGGATGGTGACATTGACATTGCTGCTATCTCTTACTTTCCGTCCAATCCACAAGAAGGTTTTGTGTATTTTGAGAACCAAGGGAGTTTGAAATTTACCGCCAAAACGTTTGCTACGCCCCGACAAGACAAATGGATGCTCCTCGAAAAAGCAGATTATGACCAAGACGGCGACAAAGATCTGTTATTGGGCTATCTCGAACGCCCACCTTATAAATCCCCCCTGCCAGCGGGCATGACGGGATTACAAGTTCTTGAAAATAAAACAATCACACAAAAACAACTATACCCCTAACAATCAGACACTTGCTTCACAACCACGCCTTAAAAAGATTGGGTAACATAGTGTTAGATTCCGCTCAATTATTCGTTAGAAACAGGTAACTTCTTACTTATTCAATTTGATTTTAATCCTCCATTTAAAAAAATGAAAAAAGCACTTTTCGCAATCATTACTTTACTGATTTCGCATTCTTTCGATGCGGTTCAGGCCCAAAAAGCGGCTTGGACGCCCCTTTTTGACGGAAAAACCCTGAAAGGCTGGAAACAGCTAAACGGTCAGGCCAAATACGAAGTGAAAGACGGCGTCATTGTCGGAACAGCCGTGGCAAACACCCCCAACTCCTTCTTAACCACCGAAAAAGACTACGGCGATTTTATTTTTGAGTGCGAGGTAAACGTCGATGAGGGGCTTAACTCTGGCATTCAATTCCGGTCGTTGTCAAAACCCGACTATAACAACGGACGCGTACACGGCTACCAAATGGAAATTGACGCCACAGACCGCGACCTATCGGGTGGAATCTACGACGAGGCGCGCCGTGGATGGTTGTACGTTCCAGAGGTAAACCCCAAGTCTAGAGGTGTGTTTTTGCGCAACAACCAGTGGAACAAATACCGCATCGAAGCCATCGGAACCAGCTTGCGGACGTTGGTCAACGGTGTTGAAATCAGCCACGTAATCGACGACATGACTTTGAGCGTATTTATTTGTCTTCAGGTTCATTCTATCGGAAACCGCAAAGAAGATGAAGGCAAGCAGGTACGCTGGCGCAATGTGCGAATTCAAACCACCAATCTGCAACCGAGTCCCGCCAGCAACGTCCGCATCGAAAACTGGATTCCAAACACCGTTTCGGAACCAGAAAAAGCCATGGGAATTCGATTATTATGGGACGGAAAAACCACCAACGGTTGGCGGGGTGCTTACAAAACAGAATTCCCTAAAGGCGGCTGGAGTATCAAAGACGGCGTGTTGAGCGTCGACAAAGGCAACGGAGCAGAGTCAACCAACGGCGGTGACATCCTGACCACCGAAAAATTTGGTGCTTTTGAACTTACTTTCGATTTCAAACTCACCGAAGGAGCCAACTCGGGCGTAAAATACTTCGTCAATGAATTACTCCAGTATACCCACGAATATCAGCCAGGAGAGCCGATGACGGTTCCCGCCGATTACATCAAAAAAGGCTCGGCTATTGGTTTGGAATTTCAGGTGCTCGACGATGCCAAACACCCCGACGCCAAAATGGGTGCTGGTGGCAACCGCACCATTGGCTCACTGTACGATCTCATTCCTGCCGACAAAACAGGCTACCGCAGAGGGGCGGTCAAAAAAATCGGTGACTGGAATCAAGGACGCATCGTGGTCTACCCCAACAATCATGTAGAGCACTACCTCAACGGATTCAAAGTAGTGGAATACAACCGCAACTCCAACTTTTATAAAGCCCTCGTACAGCGCAGCAAATACGCCGTTTGGGGCGACAAATTTGGTTCAGCCCCCACAGGCCCCATTTTGTTGCAAGACCACGGCGACCTTGTCATGTACCGTAGTATCAAAATTCGGGAGTTGAAATAAATATTTAATTACCCAAAAAAGCCACCATATCAGGTGGCTTTTTTTTATTTCCCTAAAGCCGTTGATTCTGGCAATGAGCCTTGTAAGTGTTTCAAGAAGTTGCCGATTTGAGAAAAAAAACGGAGTTTTGGGGTATGGAAAAGAATCCAGTGCCTTTATAATAGAAACCTGTTTTTAAAATGCAACGCAGAGAGTTTATACAAAAATCTATCTTAGCAAGTGCAGCGACCGCAATGTCGACCACGAGCTATTCTAAAATCATCGGTGCCAATGACCGCGTACGCGTAGGCGTCGTAGGTTTTTCTGACCGCCACCGCGCTTCACACGTAGGCCCTTTCAAAAAAAAAAAAAAAGG
>JAIXPV010000720.1 GCA_027486105.1 Runella sp.
AAAAAGGCACTTCACGACGAGGAGCGTACTTTTTTCAGTTTGACGAAAAACGCTACCAAGAGCTAGTCTCCAGAGGATTTTTGTTTGAAATATAAACGCTAACGAAACAGATTACCCCAATTATCGGAGATATCGTTTGTTTTGTCAAAGCCTTCAACCCACTCCATAAAAAGCAATCGAAACTCCTCGATGGCGTCGCGAAGCACTTGAAGGTAACGCACGTCTTTAAAACCAAGCATTTTTAGGCCCGAAGTCTGAGCCAGCAAGTTGCGCGCATGGATTTTGATTAATACCGCATTTTCCATGCGAAGACTGTACAAATCGCCCCCTTCTGCCCCCGCAATTTTGGCACAAATGATACTCGCATCTTCAAACAACATACTGCGATAATGAGCGATGAACGCGTCATCGTCGTCGATTAATTCGACGAGCGAATCCACAATATCAAACATCTCCCGCGCTTTTTTCATAATCGGCAGGTTATCTACCCGCTCATTTTCCCGCTGAAATTCGCGTCGCGATTCTTCAGAATTGAAATCATCTTCGTTAAATCCAAAATCTTCGTCATCGTCATCGTCAAAATTATCCATGTTGGTCCTCATTTTATGGGCTGCAATTTCTGAAACTTTTGTTATGGAAGCAAAATGAAAGACTTTTTGTAAATTGAAAGCGTAAACTTTCCAATGCCCACTTTATGAACAAATTTTTCATCAACGTACTGGCCGTGTGTATCGGCTTTTCTGCTTTTGGTCAAGAAGTAAAAGAAAACAAAGGCTTTTACCAATTTCTCACCGACGACCCCAACCAAAAACCATTTTATTCAGACCGTCAGGGAGTTATTGCTTCCAATGGCATGGTGGCCACGGCTCATCCGGAAGCCTCAAGAGTGGGTGCCGAAATTTTAAAAAAGGGAGGCTCAGCTGCCGACGCGGCCGTGGCGGTTCAGTTTGCACTGGCGGTAGTACACCCTTCAGCGGGCAACATCGGCGGGGGCGGTTTTTTTGTGTATCGTACCAAAAAAGGCAAGAACTTCACCCTTGATTTTCGCGAAAAAGCACCTATCCAAGGTCACAAAGACATGTATTTGGATGCCCAAGGCAACGTAATCCCTGGATTAAGCATGACGGGCCACCTGGCAAGCGGGGTTCCTGGCTCGGTAGACGGCATGGTGCAAATCCACGAAAAATTCTCAAAACTTTCTTGGGCTACCCTACTCCAACCCGCCATCGATTTGGCAGAAAAGGGCGTCATTCTTACCACCAAAGAAGCAACGGGTCTCAACCGCATCAAAGGCGATTTAGTAAAGATCAACGCCGATACCACGTATTTTCGGCGCAAGGATGGCCGCGACTGGCAAGCAGGTGATACACTTATTCAGGCCGATTTAGGAAAAACCTTACGGCGGATTCAGCAACACGGGCGGGCAGGTTTTTATGAAGGTGAAACCGCGGATTTGCTCGTGGCCGAAATGCAGCGCGGCAAAGGGTTTATTTCGGTCGAAGACTTAAAACAATACCAAGCCGTTTGGCGTAAACCGCTCGTTGGCAAGTACAAAGACTACAAACTCATTACGATGCCGCCCGTTTCGAGTGGCGGTGTGGCTTTATTGCAATTGATGAAACTCGTTGAATCTTATCCCCTCAAACGTTGGGGATGGCACTCAGATTCTACCGTTCAGGTCATGATTGAGGCCGAGCGTCGTGTCTATGCCGACCGTGCCAAGTTTTTGGGCGACCCTGATTTTGTGAAAGTGCCCATCAAACAACTCATCGCTTCCAACTACCTGAAAAATCGCTGGAAAGATTTTGACTTTGCCAAAGCAACCGATAGCAAGGCCATCAAAGGCGGCGATATTTCGGGCTATGAAAGCATGGAAACAACGCATTTTTCGATTGTTGATAATGAAGGCAACGCTGTTTCGGTAACGACCACCCTCAACGGCGGCTACGGCAGCCGCGTGATTGTCAAAGGAGCGGGCTTTTTTATGAACAATGAAATGGACGATTTCAGCATCAAACCGGGCGTTCCTAACATGTTTGGGTTGATTGGCAATAAAGCCAACGCCATTGCTCCCGGCAAACGAATGTTGTCTTCCATGACCCCCACGATTCTCGAAAAAGACAAAAAATTATACATGGTTGTAGGAACGCCCGGCGGATCAACCATCATCACATCAGTCTTTCAAACCATCCTAAATGTAGTTGAGCACGGCATGACCATGCAGCAGGCCGTAAACGCATATAAGTTTCACCATCAGTGGCTTCCCGACAAAACCACGTTTGAGAACGGAGCTTTTACGGAAGGCGTTCTCCAACGGTTGCTTTCAAAATCATACATTCTTGAAATGCAACGCAACACCATCGGGCGTATGGACTGTATTTTGGTGCTGCCCGACGGTCGCCTCGAAGGTGGCTCTGACCCCCGAGGTGACGATACGAGTGTTGGCTACTAAATCCTTCAAATGCGCCTCCATTATCAAACCTACGGCGATGGCCCACTGCCTCTTTTGGCATTTCATGGCATAGGACAAGACCATCGCTGTTTTTTGCCCTTGGTCAATGTCTTGAAGAAAGAGTACACATTTTACCTTGTTGATTTACCTTTTCACGGAAAAAGCCCCGCCATAGACACCGAAAAACTGTCTATGGCGGAGTGGAAAGACACCATAGAGATCTTTTTGGCCGAGAATCACTTGCAAACTTTTTCGGTAGTAGGCTTTAGCATGGGAGGAAAATTTGCCTTGGCTACGCTAGAACTATTCCCCGACCAGATTATCTCCTGCTGGCTATTGGCTCCCGATGGAATTACCGAAAGCCCGTGGTATCGGTTGGCAACGCGATTTTGGCTAACAAAAAAACTCTTTAGATTCGTCGTTGGGAATGTCGAACACTTTAAAAAGTTGGCTTACCCATTTCTGAAATTAGGATTGGTGGAGAAGAGCTCGGTAAAATTTGCCCAGTCTACCCTTGCCACTGCCACCCAGCGCGAGCGTATTTACCGCTCATGGATAGGTTTTAGCACCATCCAGCCTGATATTCCCGCAGTAGCAAGTATCATTCTCAAATATAAAATTGATTTAAAGCTATTTTTAGGGCAGTTTGATGCGGTATTACCCGCTTCTTATGTGCAACCTTTAATGAAACGCCTGCCAAATTCAGCACCAATTATTCTAAAAACGGGTCATCACCGTTTGATTGAAAAAGTAGCGGCGTGGTTTGTTTGAAACCCTCCTTTTACGACACGAAGCTCATAATCATTCCAAGACTACCGTTTCACGAATACTCGGGTAAGGCCCATCACAGAGATAATCACTAGAATGATCACTACTACCCGGCTGGTTATGTTTTCGTTGGGATTTTCAATCAATTGACGTAATCCTTTTGCTTCGAGCCCGACCCAAACTGCCAATGCGGTACGGGGAATCATGCCAAGGAAACCACCAAAAATGACGTTAGCGAAGCGTATTTTCAAGAGTGAGAATACAAGATTGGTCAACGCAAATGGAACAACTGGGGAGAGTTTAGTAAAAAAAACGAATTGTAATTCATCTTTCTGAATACGATTCACTAGCGAAGCTACCCGAGGAAAATGCAAAAGATATCGCAGTAACACCTCACCATTCAAACGTTTGGTGATCTCGTATACGAGGGCAATGGCCGCGAGATTGAGCAAAATTAACGGAACCACTGCCCACCATCCCAGAAAATACCCAAAAGCAAAAGCCAGCAAAGTAGGCGGAATCAATGCCAATGCACACGCCAATGCACATACAACGCACATAATTGCCCAGTCTTGTATATGAAAACTTTCAATGAGAACTTCATTTCTGATAATCCAAGCTCCTAAAACCGAACTCGTGATGAAGGGCAATACCGTTAAAAAAAAAGCCGAGAGACTCGGCAGTAAGGGTGTTTTTTGTGTCGACATGGCCCGTAAGCTACTGAAAAGTTGGAGGTTAGAAAACACACAGTAAGTTCCCTAACCTCCAACTTCTATCGTTATTAATTAAGCATAGGTATTCAACATCACAGGCATGACCAGCATCAGAATATCCTCATCATCTTCTTTCTCCAACGGCACTACAAGCCCTGCGCGATTAGGCGCCGACAACTCAAATGATAACGTACTGGTATCTAAGTTATTCAGCATTTCAATTAAGAACTTGGCGTTGAAGCCAATCTCCATTTCATCGCCGTTATATTCACACAACAAGCGCTCATTGGCTTCATTAGAATAATCTAAATCTTCGGCCGAAATGACAAGTTGGTTGGGTGGAGTGAGTTTCAACCGAATTTGGTGCGTAGTCCGGTTTGAATAAATTGAAATACGACGCAACGAATTCAGTACTTCACCACGGCTGATGGTCAACACGTTTGGATTATTGGTTGGAATCGCGTTTTCGTAATCAGGAAAGCGCTCGTCAATCAACCGACAAATCATGCGAATATTGGCAAAACTGAAAAATGCGTTGGCTTGGCTAAATTCCGCTTTGACGGGTACACTCTCCGAGGGTAGCGAAGTCTTCAATAGATTCAACGCTTTCCGTGGAATAATCATGGTAGTATCGACCAACGACTTGACATCATACCGACGATAACGAATGAGCCGATGGCCATCAGTGGCTACAAACGTGGCGTAATCAGCGCCAAGTTGCAAAAATACCCCTGTCATAGCAGGACGCAGCTCATCGGTACTGGTCGCAAAGAGCGTATTGGCAATGGCATTTGAGAGGGCATGAGAGGACAACTCAACCGAGAATGCCCGATTGACCGAAGGTATCTTTGGAAAATCGATGGGGTTTTCTCCCGAAAGTTTATAGCGACCATTGTCAGAGATAATTTCAATGCCAAATGTATCACCATCTATGTTGAGCGTAATCGGCTGCTCTGGCAAGCCACGCAGGGTATCTAAAAGCAGTTTGGCAGGAATCGCAATCGCTCCTTTATCAGATGACTCCACTGGCAATTCTGTTACCATCACCGT
Organism: Runella sp.; assembly: GCA_027486105.1. Classification (GTDB taxonomy): domain Bacteria; phylum Bacteroidota; class Bacteroidia; order Cytophagales; family Spirosomataceae; genus Runella. The sequence continues at coordinate 4,984 of JAIXPV010000720.1, forward strand.
CTGCAAATCAGACGCTGTAACAGTAAGCAGGTTGTTATCTAGCTGAAAAAGAAAATTTTCGAGAATAGGAACAATCGGATTAGTGGAAACGACGCCGTTAATCGCTGCGAGTTGTTTAAGCAAAACCGACGACGATACAGTAAATTTCATAGCTAGGAAAATATTTATTTATTAACAAATTTAGCAAAGATACAGCTAAAGTCAAACTATTTATGCCGGATTGTCCTATCTCTCAGGTAGAAATCTACCAAGACTAGCGCGGCCATGGCTTCCACGATGGGTACTGCTCTTGGCAACACGCACGGGTCGTGTCTTCCTTTGCCCTGTACCAAAATTTTCTCTCCTTCACGGTTGATACTTTCTTGCTCCTGCATGATGGTCGCTACGGGCTTAAAGGCCACGTTAAAGAAAATATCTTCGCCGTTGGAAATTCCACCCTGAATCCCTCCTGAGTGATTAGTACGGGTACGTACTCTGCCATCTTCGTCGGTATAAAAAGCATCGTTGTGTTCAGAGCCCAGCAATTCTACACCCGCAAACCCACTCCCGTATTCAAATCCTTTGACGGCATTGATACTGAGCATCGCTTTCCCAAGCTCTGCATGAAGTTTATCAAATACGGGTTCCCCCCATCCTACTGGAACACCTTTAAGCACACAGCTTACAATACCACCGATGGAGTCGCCTTCCTTACGAATAGCATCAATGTAATCAAACATTTCCTGCGCCATCACTGGGTCAGGACAACGAACGGCGTTGGTATCGGTCAGTGATAAATCAAGCTGGTGATATTCTTTCTCCAATTTCAACTTCCCAACCTGCGAAACATACCCCTGCACAGTTACACCGAGGTCAGCAAGCACTAGTTTTGCCAAGGCTCCCGCAGCCACCCTAGCGGCCGTTTCGCGGGCTGAGCTACGCCCTCCACCCCGATAATCCCGAACCCCATACTTGGTTTGATAGGTAAAATCCGCGTGCGACGGCCGGTATTGATCAGCAATGTGTGAATAATCCTTACTGCGTTGGTCTTCGTTCCAAATGACCATCGAGATGGGCGTACCCGTTGTTTTTTCTTCAAAAACCCCTGATAACACCTGCACGCTATCAGCCTCGCGGCGTTGGGTTGTAATACGCGATTGGCCAGGTTTTCGACGATCTAATTCCTGCTGAATAAATTCCAAATCAAACGTTACGCCCGCAGGGCATCCTTCTACCACTACCCCAATGGCCGCGCCGTGTGATTCGCCGAAGGTGGCTATTTTAAATATTTTTCCGTACGTACTGCTCATTATTTTCTAAACATAAAAATCATTACAATCAACATTATTACAATTAAGATGTTGGCAATATTGCGAATAATGGTCTGGTAATCAACCACGGGCTTCATACTATCCCATTGCTCTATGCCAGTGTAAACCGACTCGGCATCCGAGGTTAATAATTGCGTATTCTGAACATTTTCTCCAACAATCGTCAGATTCAGCGTTGAACGCAGGGTATCATATTTTTGCTTTTGGGGGTTAAAATAGACCCAAAACACCAAATTGGTCAACGAAAAACTACCACTTTGTTTGGGAATCACCTGATAATGAAACGTCTTTGCCCCCGCAATCCTGTTTTTTTGTCGCACTATATTATTTTCTATATCAGGCGGGTAGACATCAAACAATGCCATATTCGTAAACGTTGGTTCTCCAACGGATTGAACATTCCCTTCACCTACGATGCTGAAATTATACCGATAGCTATTTCCTGTTTTAAGTTGACTAGCATTTATTTTTTCCTCCAACCTAAAACTTCCAACAATGACCTGATTTCGCAGAGGATGAGGCGGAAGACTCATAACTTCTATCGTGAGCGGTTTAGAGGCATACGTTTTTAACGCTACCACATCTTTTCCTTCTTCTGACTTCGTTATTGTCTTCATCATCCAACCCACTGAAGGAAGTCTAATAGATTGGTTATTTAGAGGAAAAAAAGAAGCCTGATAAATCCGATACTCCGTAAATCGTTTTCCATTAATGGTGATTGGAATGTCAGGAATTTCCTGAATACCGAAATTTTCCTCCCAACAATTGGCAGGCTTGAGTAATTTGAGGACTTTTTCTAGCTGCTTTTCTACTTCATAAAAATCCATTTCTGCGGCATTGTTCTCAGAAACGAGCAAGGAAAGTCGCAAGTTAAAACCCTGTTGCACGTATACCCGCTTTTTATCTACACTAACCGCTAAAAATACTCCTTGCGAAGCCTCTTTCTCCAGTTCTGCGCTTATTTCGGCCGATTCTTGGGAGATTTCTTCCGTTTCCTCCTCAGTAGCAGACTCTACCGTCACGGTAGTGCCCTCAGAGCGCAAGATTTGCTTATTTACTAAAATTTCAAGTGAGCCTATCGTAAACGTACCCGTTTTTATCGGATAATAGTTTTGGGAGATGGTGTAAGTAACAATCGTTTCCCCCCCCACCTGATTTGTAAGACTTGACCGCGAACTTTCTCGTTTTTGAAAATTTTTGATATTGTCAGGGAATGAAATCAATGGTACCTGCTCAAGTCCCGTTACTTTAACTGAAATCGTAAAAGGCTCCTGTACATTAATTTTTGTACCGCTAAATTCAATCTCAAAAGGGTTTTCGGCTACCTGCGATTGAGCTATGGATATAGTCCAAAAAAAAATCAAAAAAAGTATATATCTGTTTTCTTTTTTCATCGTTATATTTAATGCAAAATTAACAGACTCGTACGACATAATACCTACACCCAGTTCGTTAATTTACCAAAGGTCCATCCTCTTATCCATTTCTTTAAAATTATGAATCTACTATGGCGACTATGTTAGAGTTTATTAAGACTGTGCTTGTGAAAGTAAGTTTTGACAAAAAGCTGTTTGAAAAAGAGTTACGAAAGGCGCTGAAGGTGCTGTTGCCTGAAGATGTAAAACGGCTTAAAACGTGGTGTTATGAACATTTTAATGAAAAATACCACGTTGTATTAAATCAGTATTTTAGTAGCCATCAATTGGCCCTTTAGTGTTCAAGCGCCACAAAAAAGCCCCTCGTGATCCACACGAGAGGCTTTTTTTATACATAATGTTTTTATGCTTTTTTCTTCACTGGAGGCTTTGCAGCTGGTTGTGCTGGCTGCTCTGGTGCTGGTGGGTTCAGGAAGTCATTCGCTACTTTATTGCCTGGATCAATCTCCAACAATTTAGTAAACCATTCCTTTGCTTTGGCTTCATCCTTCAGGGTAATCACACTATATGCGCCAAGCACTTGATAAAACAGCTTGAAGTTAGCCTTTATCGCATCGTCCATTGGAACGGCCGAAGCAAGCTTGATATAGTTTTCCATGAGTGGAATCGCAATTCCATTGGTCATCGCTTCTTCCCGGGTGTAGGCAAAGTAATTAGCTTTTGCCCGTTGGCCGTGAGCATACAGATAATCTGGCTTACGCTCGATCATTTTTATGTACAACGAATCTGCTGCCAAAAAGTAGTTACGCTTCTTCTGACGCAATGCAAGTGAATCAGGACCCGAAGCAAACGTTCTGTTGGCTACGTTATACAAAGGCAAAGATAGGTTTACATAATCTTGCAAGGCGGGCGTTTTTTCACGAGCAACTACTTTCTTGTAGTATACAATTGCTTTTTCGTAATCCTTCGCGGCATTGTAGAAAGCGGCAATTTCTTTATAACCGTTATCTACGGTATCCATTTCTGCTGCTTTCTCCAAATTTGCCACTGCAGCGGCAGTATCGACGGGAGAAATGCGCAACATTGCATTACCAAGGTAGCGATAATCGTTGTCAATCGCTTTTTGTGGTGCCTGTTTCAAAAACTTATTAAGGTTTTCGATGGCTTTCTCATACTGATTTTCTTTGTACGCGGCCCATCCCATCATACGATACAACACATCGCTGGTGCGGCCGCTGTTCATTACCTTAGCAATTTTTGCGTTTACCTTTGAGAACTCTTCCGCTACGAAGTTAAACTGCGCACTACGCAACACTTCATCATCTGAAGCACACGCCGCAATCTTTTCTATGTAAGCATCCATATAACGAGATGCTTGCTTGTATTGACGAACGTAGAAATATAGTTCAGAATATTCTTTGTTGGCAGGTGCATAATCAGGATCAACCTCGATGGCTTTTTTAAAGTTGGTTTGAGCCAATTCGTAATTGCGTCCCCCCCAATAAATTTTAGCTACTTTAGCAAAAGCTTTGCCTAAGCCTGGAGTAACATTAATGGCATCTTCATAGGCCGATACTGCGGGTCCTGCTTCGCCTTTGATATAAAAAGCATCTCCTTTGGCCATGTAAACTTCCTGATTTTTATCTCCGCCTTTTAGCATCAATGCAATGGCAATATCCGCTAATTCTACAGCTTTGGCTGGGTCAGTTGTTTTGTAGATGGGCTTCATTGAATCTATCACCACATAGCCAGTATACGCTTCGCTGATGCGCTGCAGTACATTTACATTTTTGTTTTTGGTTGCCTTCAAAACTTCGGCAAAAATCGTTTGGGCGCCTGTACGGTCACCTTGGGCCAAAGCAACAGCTCCCATTCCTACCTTATTGAGGTTGTCTTTACTCTTGGGGTCTGCGGCTAAGCCCTTTTCAAATGCAGCTTTTGCGAGATCAGGCTGCTTGGTGCGGAGGTAGTAGTAGCCTAAGTAGAACTGGTTGTCAGCAGAGGGAGTGGCAGTGGCCAACTTCTCAAATGTTTCTTTCGCCAAGCAAGCCTGGTTGCCGTCCAATTGCTTTAAACCGGTGGCGATGTCTTGAGCAGAAGTCTGACTGTAGACAAACGCACTTGCTGCAAACGCTACCAACCACGATTTGAATCTAATGTTCATCTTTCAGTAGGTTGAAAATGGAGGTGATATAAAAAAAGTTTAAATGACTCAAACAACGGGTAACAAAACTATGAAATTGTTAGATAACCGAAAAATTTTATATTTCTTTCTTTAAAATTACTTCCCGATTAAATGGTTTTGCGGGCCAAAGACCGCACTTTTCAATAACCAAACTGCCCACATCCCGCATAATATAATTGACTAATCCACTCCCTAACCCCGAATGCATCTCGCGACTTATAACGTACACTTTCCGATGTAGTGGGTATCTTCTCCACTTTAAATCATCTTGAAAAGGCTGATAATAATCTTCTTTGGTAGGATTAGGCTTCTCAGCTACTCCCATGACGCGCAGCCCTTGAGAAAGTTCGGCCGTAAGGGGGGCCTCTCCGTCACTTATCCAACTTACTCCAATAAACCCTAATGAATTAGGGTGTTGTTTTACATATTCTATGACTTTTTTGTTGGACCCTGCCGAAAAAATATTGAGCCCTTTCACATCCAGCAGGCCAAATTTTTTCATGATATAATTAAGGTTACTCGAATTGGCATTGTCAAATACCAGCACGATACTCTCGGTATGATTGGCATTACCAAGCTGCCCCCACGTTTTGACTGTTCCTTTAAATACGCTAGATATTTGGTCTAGCGTAATCAATGTATCGGGATTAGAACGGTTTATTAATAGTGCTACACCATCCGTGGCAATATGCTGAGGATTGTATTTGATTCCTTTGGATTTAAAAACCTTCTGTTCATCGGCCGTAAACTCACGGGTAACAAATGCCAAACGAGCGCTGTCTTTCAACATAAAAGCAGCCGCTTGGTGTTCTGGGAGGTACCGAACATCAAAATGCGTTTCTGGAAAGGTATGTTCATAAGCCTGATACACCTGATCAAGCATGGGTTGGAGAGACTCATCGGCGGTAATAGTAACCCGACCGTGAGAAGTTGAATCTTCTGGCCTCTTGCAGGAAACTGCCCAAAGTACAGAAAGTATAAAAAAAGAGGTTCTAAGCATCTTCATTTTGGTACTGAACATATCCACGATAAAATCGATATCCACCATACACAACCAGCATTCCCCCAAATAGGTATCTGATTAATCCGGAAGGTAACATCCCAAAAGTAGCAGAGGAGGCCACCAAAAAGAGGCCTCCTCCGAAATATGCCAGCCCTATACTCATCGAAAGTATCGACGAAAGTTGCCGGTAAAATGGTTTACGCTTCATGCTACTTATTCCAATACAAAACTGATTGGTAAGTTGTATTTTACCCGCACGTTACGGCCAGATTGTTTTCCTGGCTTCCATTTAGGCATACCTTTTACAACTCGCATGGCTTCTTCGTCGCAGCCGAAGCCCAAACCTTTAAGCACTGCAATATCCTGTATACTTCCATCCGTATTTACAACGAATGTTAAAAATACTCTTCCAGATACGTTAGCGCGGGAAGCAGCAGCAGGGTATTTGAGGGTTTTCTGCAAATACTGACCTAATGCAGCCATTCCACCTGGGAATTCTGGGTTTTGCTCTACGACTTGGAACACTTGTTCTTCAACGGGAGCGGCTTCCACAACTTTTACCTCTTCCTTTACAGGAGCAGTTTCTTCAGGAGCGATAATCGCCTCTTGGGCGTTTTCATCCCCTTCTTGTGTTTTGTCAGCCACGACTGCCTTTTCCAGTTCTTCCACTACTGGTGGTGGTGTTTCTTCGGGTACTTCTTCATCTTTCTTTACTTCGGGAGGAAGAAATTTGATGGTAGCCACTTTAGGCACCTCAATTGGAGGCGGCGGCGGAGGAGGTGGCTCGTTAGGGTCGATTGGCGGTGGCGGAATCTTCATCAAGTCAATTTCCGACATGAATTGTTCTTCTTCTTTCTGCGGAATCAGACTGATGAGGGC
>JAIXPV010000557.1 GCA_027486105.1 Runella sp.
ATCGGTGGAGTTGGTGCATCAATGCAAGGCCAGCCGTCCAGACGTGGCAAGGCAGGGAATCTTTGGCCATAGCCACGAAAAAAGCCTCCTCACAAGTGGGGAGGCAGTGGTCTATTTTTTCGTTGATGATGATTTGCCTGAGTTTTTTCTGAAATGCTTCAAACGCGTAAGCGGGCGGTGGTAAATGGTGATAGGCCGCTACGTATTTACTCCACCGCGCCAAGGTAAACCGCAACGAATCTGCCATGATGACGCGGTGGCCTTGTTTGCCAAAGCTCCGCGCCATCTCAAGCGCAATGGGCGCTCTTGCCCCCAAAATAAGGATGTTTTGCGGCACAGCTAAGGTTTTTTGTTCAAAAATGATTTTTCTAAAGCGGTCTAATCTATTGTAAAACTATGCCAGATAACTTTCAAACAGTTAAAGGCATAGGTTCATATAGTATTTTTTGTTTTATTTTTTGCAGGAGAAATTGCAAACAAGCTATTCATAATTAAAATTATAAGCAAGCGAAACAATAGGAGCACCAAATATTTGAAGTTTGTATGCTCGGGCTGCACCATTTTCTGTTTTGAAAAAGACAGAATAGGCATTTCTTCGGGCATAAAGGTTATAAACGGTAAACACCCAGTTACCCTTCCAGCGCTTATCCTCTTTCATGGATGGATTTTTGATATGCCAAGCCAAATCTAAGCGATGATAAGCCGGGATTCGGTTATTGTTGCGTTCGTCGAAATAAGGATAAAAATTGTTGAGGTATTCAATAAACCCAACTGGCTCGGTATACGGCCGTCCAGTAGAATAGACAAAGTTAAAAGAAAAGGAGTTGTGCTTATCTGCCGTTAAATTAATAGACAGGTTGAAACTATGAGGGCGGTCATAGTTGGCTCGGTACCAATTGCCGTTATTGACCTGTTCCAACACATTCACATCAGCATATGTTTTGTTAAAAGTACGGGCATAAGTGTAGTTGATCCAACCCGTAAAATTCCCTTTCTTTTTTGAAAACATTACCTCCACTCCATAGGCTTTGCTTAGGCCCTGCACCAATTGGGTTTCGGGAAAAGGTTGTAACAAAAAATCAGCTCCTGGCTTATAGTCGATGCTGTTTTCTGACTTTCGGAAATAACCTTCCAGAGTAAAATCATAAATATCATTTTTAAAAGAGCGGTATAACCCACCAGTAATCAGGTGGCTCACTTGCGGACGAATATACACATCGCTGGTTTTCCAACGTGAGGTAGGGATTGGCGTTGTGGTATTGGACGCAATCTGTATATATTGCCTCATTAAATTGTATCCCAGCTTAAAAGACAGTGTATTGTTTGGGGCGTAGCGTATTCCTAAACGCGGCTCAAAACCTCCATACGCCTTCATGATTTTGCCTTTTTGGATGCGTTGAGATTCAATCACTGACAAGTCATCTCTGGGCTCATTGGGCTGATAGGTACGTAGATCAGCAGGGCCTATGGCCATGAAATAGGAGTATCGTAGCCCAAAAGTCGCCGCAAATTGTTTTTTTGATATTTCACCATCAATAAATACATCTGCTTCCTGTGAAAATTCGGAAGGAAGTGTTAGTGCATTTACACTTGTACTGTTTCCTGGGTTTAATATCCCTGGCTTAATGTGGTATTTTGTAAAGCTTGTGCCCAATTCCCATTTGGAATTTTTGCCTTGATAATTAAAAGCGGAGGTAGCTTGTTTTTGATAAACGCCTGATTCTAAGCGTACTCTGTTGCGCGTGGCCGTTTCGATGGTACCGATGGTGGGGTCATAGTTGGCTACGGTAAGCGTTGTTTGCCAATCCATATTGGGTGTCAGCAGACTCACCCATTTGAGGGCATAGTTGTTGGTTTTATGTTCAAAGAAAGTGGTTTCACCTACTACATTGGGTAAAGTGGCGAGTAGGTTGGTTTGAAAATAGTCATTACTGAAATAGCCCATCAGCGATAGGGTGTTTTTAGCATTAATCCGCCAAAAGAGTTTACCGACCACCTCGCTGAAGCGAGTCCTGACACTGTCTAGATCTGTTGAAAAAACGGGCAGCAAAAAATCGTGAAACGCACCTCGTGCCGCTACATACACCGCCAAACGGTCTTTGACAATAGGAACATTGACCATTAATTTTTCAGAAATCAAACTCAGCCCGCCTGTCATTTTAAATTTGGTTACCTCTGGTGTTTTGAGGGAGATGTCCATGACGGCCGCCGCACGCCCACCAAATCGGGCAGGGACATTGCCCTTATAAAGATCTAAGTTGCTGATAGCATCTGGTGGAATCACCGAGAAAAGCCCAAACATGTGGGTAGGATTAAAAATAGGGGTATTATCCACAAGAATCAGGTTTTGGTCGGTGGTTCCTCCTCGAATATTAACACCATTGGAGGCTTCTCCAACACTCGAAACGCCAGGCAACATCTGTATACCACGCAAAAAATCCAGCTCACCAAAAGCCGCCGGGATTTTGCTCAATGCTTTGATGTCAATTTGATTGACTCCCAATAAGGGCTTCTTGATATTTTCATCATAGCCCTTGGTGGTTACAATCACCTGCTCAAGTTGATGCTCTACTTTTTGAAAATAAATAGTCAGTGTTTGGTCGGGCGATTTTTCGTTTATAGAACGCCACTGGGGTACGTACCCCGACAATTTGAATGAAATGATATGATCTCCCGCAGGAAGAAACAACGCAAAACGTCCTGATTGATCGGAGATTTGTCCATAAATCTTATTGTTGGCCACCGTCGATACCGCCACTCCGCTGATAGGCAGATTTGAGAGTGAGTCCACAACGGTTCCTTCCATTTTGATAATACGTTGTGCAAAACCCTCAAACGTAAACAGGAGGAGAAAAGGTAAAAATTTAAAATTCATAATGCATGGACAAAAAGCAAGGTTATCGTTAAAAACGCCATCCCGAAGGTGAATTTGAGGTGCGATTTTCGCTATTCACACAAATTGCTTTAGGAACACTGACACGATACAGAAACGGGGGTTCTAAGTTAGGCTCTCGACCATTTTTAATATAGAAAAGGCCGTCTGGCTGTCCACCAGATGTATTTTTTCGATCAAGCCAATAGCGGTTTTCATTCACCATCCCCGCCATAAAATACCCCAACACCAGCTCTGCCTTATCAGCTTCATTGACAATATTTCCTTTGATTGGCGCGGGGGGGGTATCGGCCAATGTACCAGTATTGATTGACTGATCCTGCACCAATTTGAGGTAGCGATAGGCATTGGGAGAAAGACTTGCCTGACGAATGACGACCAAACACGGATTAGACTGATAAAGAGGGATTTGAGCAATCAGTTTGTCTTTTTGAGTTTTACCGTTGGTATATACATCCGAAAAAATATTCAGTGTATTACCGTAAAATATATCCCAACACAGCCTCTCTGCTTCGTAATCGAAGAGGTTATTGACCGATAGTCTATTGTCGGCCTGGCACTCTATCAATGAGCCCGCATCTTTATAGTAAAGTCCTCCACGACAGGTAGCACATATTTTTTGAATTTCGTAAGTGATTGATGACCAGCGATAAAAGTTGCGCTCATCGACGGGGTCGGTAAAATCTACATAAAAGTCATTGGTAGCAATGTTGCCGATACTGGTACTGCGGTCAAGAATACCTTTGGGATTAAACTTTTCGTAAATACGCTCGATTGGGGGCACTTTGGCCATGGTTTCAATGGTTGAGCGGTACTTTTTTCCATCGGAAAGCTCAATAAATAGCTGATAGCTGCTTCCTGGTTTACCTAAAAAACTGAAAGGCATTACATAAAAACCTGGAGTTTCTTCACTTAGAGAATAGGTAATACTACCATTCTCGACCACTTGCACTTTAGCAGCTCTTACGGGATCGTAGCTGTCTTTTTGTGCAACAATGGTAGAGGTAAAATCTGAACTTTTAAAAACCGTATTTGCCTTGGTACGATAGATTGAAATAAATTGCCGCTCGGGCAAATCGTTGAGGCTGCCCTCTACAATTAGATACGATTTAGCGGTCTGTATATCAACTTTGTATAAATCTACACACCCCCAAATGAACCCTGCAATGAGCAAGACTATGCCCAATAATTTTAAGTTGAAACGCATAGATAAGTGCATTCATAGGTTAACGCTGATACAAGTATAATGATTTCTGGGTAAATGATTGGGCATTGATTTCGTTAATATAAAAGTACTGACCAAATGTTTATTATTTTTGTAGATGAGTAAAATACCTATGATGAAAAAACAGTCTATTCTTCCTTTTCTGGCACTCCTTTGTGCTTCTGTTTTGTGGCAAAGTTGCCAACAACCAGCCGATAAAAACCTATTTGAAGCAATGCCTGGCTCCAAAACAGGTATCAATTTTGCTAATCGTATTGAAGATAAAAAAGAACTCAATGTATTTAACTATCGCAATTTTTATAATGGCGGCGGAGTAGCGATCGGCGATGTAAACAATGATGGATGGGCGGATATTTTTGTAACATCCAATTTTGAAAAAAATCATCTGTTTCTCAACAAAGGTAAAAATAAAACAGACCTCTGGGAGTTCGATGATGTTACCTTGCCTGCTGGAGTGGGAGGCACAAAAGCATGGAGCACCGGTGCCACCTTCGCCGACGTAAATGGCGATGGGCTTATGGATATCTATGTTTGTAATGCGGGCAATATCAAAGGTGATCTGCGCGGCAATGAGTTATTTATTAATCAGGGGATTGGCAAAGATGGTATCCCAAAGTTCGTCGACAAAGCCACGGAGTATGGCTTGGTCGACGGGGGTTATTCGACCCATGCCGCCTTTTTTGATTATGACCGAGACGGAGATCTAGATATGTATCTGCTCAACAATAGCTTTCAACCTGTTAATAAGTTGAACTACCAAAACCTACGCTCAGTTCGCGATTCGCTAGGAGGGCATAAGTTATTCAGGAATGAATTAATCAGCAAACAAAAGCCCAACGGCCAAAAACCTCTTTTTACGGACGTTAGCGATGAAGCAGGAATTTATGGTAGTTTGATTGCTTTTGGACTAGGGATTACCATCGGCGATGTCAACAACGATAATTGGCTTGATGTCTACATCTCTAACGACTTTTATGAACGAGATTATCTCTACATCAACCAACGAAACGGCACATTCAAAGAGTCCCTTGAAGAAAGTATGGAGCACATCAGCCTATCTTCTATGGGGGCAGATATTGCTGATATCAACAACGACGGCTTGCTTGATATCTTTGTGACCGATATGCTCCCCAGAGACGATAAACGCCTTAAAATGAACTCAGTTTTTGAAAGTTATGAATTGACCACTTTTAAAGAAAAACAAGACTATTGGTATCAATACATGCGAAACATGCTGCACCTGAATCAGGGCACTAAAGTTGAAACTGACCCTCAAAAGTCAGCCGTACAAACCCCTGCTTTTGCCGAAGTAGGACAACTGGCTGGAGTACATGCTACGGATTGGAGTTGGGGCGCATTGATTTTTGATATGGACAATGATGGGCAAAAAGATTTATTCGTGGCCAACGGCATTGTTCGTAATCTGACCGACCAAGACTATGTCGCTTTTCTGTCGGACCGAAATAACATCCAAGCATTGATAGAAGGTCAGCTTCAGTTTGACTACCGCAAATTTGTGGATATGATTTCATCCACACCGATACCTAATTTCGCTTTTCATAACAAAGGAAACCTTCATTTTGAAGATAACGCTGCCAAATGGGG
>JAIXPV010000013.1 GCA_027486105.1 Runella sp.
ACTACGTGCGCCTACCAAGCCGTTGGTGGTGGTAAAACAGTCGCTTTCGGAGTTGACGGGCCCAGTTTTCGGGGATTTTAACTTGGGCGAATTTGACCATGACCTGACCAAGAATTCGATTAAGAACGGCGAGCCGATGGGTGAGCGCATCGTGGTGCATGGCAAAGTGATGAATGAAAACGGGCGTCCGATTCCTAATACACTGATTGAGATTTGGCAAGCCAACGCGGCGGGCCGGTACGTCCACAAAGTAGACCAACACGATGCCCCGCTCGACCCTAATTTTCTGGGCGCAGGGCGCTGTATGACCGATTCTGAAGGAAACTACCAGTTTTATACCATCAAGCCGGGGGCGTATCCTTGGGGCAACCACCCCAACGCTTGGCGGCCCAATCATATTCATTTTTCGTTGTTTGGGGCCAATATCACTAATCGTTTGGTGACCCAAATGTACTTTCCTGGCGACCCGCTGTTGCAGTACGACCCCATTTTTCTGGGCGTACCGCCCAAAGGACGAGAGTTGCTGATTTCAACCTTTGATTTGAGCATCACCGAGCCAAATTTTGCGCTCGGCTACCGTTTTGACTTTGTTTTAAGGGGGCATCATGCCACTCCGTTTGAAAATGTTTAATAAATTTTAACGCAACAATTGTCATGCCCATGTTACAAACACCTTCTCAAACCGTCGGGCCCTATTTCGCATACGGACTTACACCAGAGCAATATCTATATGATTTTAAAAGTTTGTCAAGTAATGAATTGGCTAAACCTCTTGATGAAGCCAACGTCGTTACTGTGGTGGGTAAAGTTTTTGATGGCAACGGCGACGTGATTCCCGACGCGATGATTGAGATTTGGGAATCACAGCACCAACGTTTTGGGCGTTTTGGGACGGGCACTGACCCGCAAAATCGGTTTGTTTTTCATACATATAAACCCACTTCAGTTGATGGACAGGCACCACATTTAAACGTGATTGTGTTTATGCGCGGGCAGCTAATCCATTCTTATACACGTATTTACTTTGAAGATGAAGCTGAACTCAATGCCCAAGACGAAATTTTAAGCACCGTTCCCGTTGACCGACGCGATACGCTCATCGCTTCCAAAAATACGGCGGGTTATGAATTCAATATTTACATGCAAGGCGAAAAAGAAACGGTATTTTTTGAGATTTAACCCTCCCTAAAATGGGCTTATACAGCGAATTGTTTTACTCGGACGAAATAAATGAGCTCTTTTCGGAGGAGAATACCATTGGGCGTATGCTTCGCGTAGAGGCCGAATTGGCGCGGGCGCAGGAGGCGGCAGGAATGATTCCAGTGGGAGTGGCCGACCTCATTGCAATGTGTTGTCAGGCTGATTTGATTGATATGCCCCGGCTTAAGTCTGAAATCAAATTGGGGGGCAATGCCGCCATTCCGTTGGTAAAACAGTTGACCCGTATCGTAAAAAATAATGACGTAGAAGCCTCCAAATATGTGCACTTAGGTGCTACTAGTCAGGATGTGGTGGATACAGCTGCCGTTGTGCAAATGCAGGAGTTTAGCCAATGGTTAGAACGAAAATTAAGTTTGCTCACCCATCTTTTAGTGGAAAAAACAAGCACTTACCGAAATACGCCCATGATTGGCCGAACACTGTTGCAACAGGCGCGACCGATTACGTTTGGACTTAAAACGGCAGGCTGGCTAGAGAGCATTGCCAGAACGCAGGAGCGCATCGAAGAAGTCAAAAAACGTCTTTTAGTGGTACAGTTGGCGGGCGCGGTGGGTAGTGGCAATGCGCAGATTTCGAGTGAGGTACAACAAATTTTTGCGCAAAACTTAGGGCTGAAACCAGCGTTTTCGTGGCAATCAAACCGCGACACTTTCGCCGAATGGGCGAATGTACTGGGGATTTTGACGGGTACGTTGGGTAAAATAGCCAAGGATGTGTCGCTGTTGATGCAAACAGAAGTGGGAGAGGTGTATGAAGGCGCGGCTGAAGGCAAAGGCGGGTCGAGTACCATGCCGCACAAACGCAACCCCGTTACTTGTGCGGCCATACTCGCCAATGCGCACAGGATGCCCCACTTGGTGGCTACGGTGCTTTCGGCTATGCCGCAGGAGCACGAGCGTTCGGCGGGGCTGTGGCATTCGGAATGGGAAGTATTGACCCAAATCATGACCCTGACGGCGGGTACTGTCGAACGAGCCATTGAGTTGATAGAAGGGTTAGAAGTGGATGAAAAGCGGATGTTGGCCAATCTGGAACTAACCCAAGGGTTGATTTATGCTGAAAATGTATCGTTGGCCTTGGCACATAAAATAGGTAAAAATCAGGCCCACGAATGGGTCGAAAAAGCCTGTAAAACCGCCATTGCGCAGCAAAAACATTTAAAAGACGTGCTACTTGAATTGAAAATAGACGTACCCTCACTGGACGAACAGTTTAAACCCGAAAACGCACTGGGGCTGAGTTTAGAAATGATTGATAAGGTATTGAAGAAATTTGGACGCTTAGATGAAAACTAACTATAAACTTCAGGGTACGCCCAACAGCCCCGTGTTGATTTTTTCGAACTCGCTGGGGTCCGAAATGATGATGTGGGATGAACTCGTTCCGCATCTCTTGCCCTATTTTCGAGTATTGCAATACGACACCCGAGGCCACGGCGGTAGCTATGTAGAATCGTCTTCGGATGAATCATACACCATTAGCCTATTGGGCCAAGATGTGATTGATTTGATGAACAGCCTCGGCATCGAAACCGCCTGTTATTGTGGTCTTTCGATGGGTGGATTGATTGGCCAGTGGCTGGGTATTCATCACCCTAATCGTTTTAAAAAGATTGTTTTGAGCAATACGGGTGCTAAAATCGGGAATGATGAACGTTGGAACTCCCGCATCGAAACCATCATCCAACAAGGAATGAAGGCCATCGTCGACGATACCATGGAGCGGTGGTTTACGGATGCGTTTCGGCACCAAAATCCCCAACGCGTAGCCGAAACCAAAGCCATGTTTGTGCGCAGTCCTGTGGCGGGATACGCGGCCTGTTGCGGAGCCATTCGCGATGCTGATTTTAGAGAAACATTGACACAGTTATCCGTTGAAACACTCATAATTACGGGGGATGAAGACCCCGTCACGAATGTTGAACAGGCAGAGTTTTTGGCAAAATATATACCTCATGCTACTTTGAAAGTACTACACGCCCGGCACCTAGCAAGTACTGAGTTGCCGCAAGAGTACGCCCAGACACTCATTGATTTTTTGGTTGGCGATACGCCCTTTGAAAAGGGAATGCACGTTCGGCGCTCGGTATTGGGTGAAGCGCACGTCGACAAAGCAAATGCCAATATCAATCCCTTTAATGCCGATTTTCAGTCTTTTATTACCAACTACGCTTGGGGTGAAATTTGGACGCGCCCTGATTTGTCGAAGCACAACCGCAGTCTTATCACCTTGGCGATGTTGATTGCGCTCAACCGAAAAACGGAATTTAAAATGCACGTTAGGGCCGCTTTTAACAACGGCGTAACGGTGGCTGAAATCAAAGAAATCATCATGCATTCGGCCCTTTACTGCGGCTTGCCAGCGGCCAACGAAGCCTTTCATACGGCGCAGGAAGTCATCAACGAACTGAACACAACTACCTAAAAATGAAAACAATAAAAACACAAGTTGGCATCATTGGAGCGGGGCCAGCAGGCTTGACCCTTGCCCATTGGCTTAAAAAACACGGGATTGAAGCAGTCATCATCGAGCACCGTAGCCGAGAATATATTCAGGGACGGGTGCGGGCGGGTCTTTTGGAACAAAATACGGTCGATATTCTTAAAGAATTGGGATTGGCCGACCGCCTAGTCAAAGAAGGACAGGAGCACCACGGAGTGCATTTAAACTTTGACGGAAAGCGTGTAAGGGTACCTTTTGGCCAGCTTACGGGCGGACGAAACATCACGATTTATGGGCAGCAGGAGGTCGTCAAAGATCTGACGGAGGCTTGGTTGGCGAAGGATGGCCAATTGTTGTTTGAAGCCCCCGCCCTTGAGTTGGAAGGCATCGAAACTGACAGCCCTAAAATACATTTTGAACATAACGGGGAAAAAGGAATCGTTGAATGTGACTTCATCGCTGCTTGCGATGGTTTTCACGGCTTGGGCCGTAAATCAATGCCCAAAGACGCCTATAAAGAATATTCGGTCACATATCCGTTTAGTTGGCTGGGGATTTTGGCCCACGTTGCACCCTCTTCTGAGGAGTTGATTTATGCCTACCACGAGCGCGGATTTGCGTTGCATAGTTTGCGTTCTGAAAAAGTAAGTCGATTGTATATCCAAGTAGAAAACGACGATCATGTTGATAACTGGTCGGATGAGCAAATTTGGGAAGAACTTTCGGTGCGTTTGGGGACAGAAGGTTGGAAACTCAACTCGGGGCCGATTTTTGAAAAAAGCATCACGCCCATGCGCAGTTATTTTATTGATAATATGCAACACGGGCGTTTGTTTTTGGCGGGCGACGCCGCCCATATTGTGCCTCCTACGGGCGGAAAAGGCCTGAATTTGGCCGTGGCTGACGTAAAACATTTGGTGGATGGCTTCAGAAATTTTTACGAAAAAGCGTCGATGCAAGCATTGGATAATTACTCCACCATTGCCTTGAAACGCATTTGGCGCGCGCAGGATTTTTCCAATTTTATGACTACCCTGTTTCACAAACAATACGAACACGGGTCGTTTCATTATCAATTGCAAAAGGCCAAATTTGATTATATTCAATTGTCGGAAGCGTACGCAACGACCATCGCCGAAAACTACGTGGGCTTGCCTTTTGAGTCCTTTGAGGCGTTGGATTAGTGTTTTTATTGATTTTACCCATTCTTTTTGAATACTTTATTAGTTAAAAATGAAAGATGTTCCAATTATAGATGTCGCAACCGCCGCCCAAATGGTCAAAGACGGCGATACGATTTTGCAGGGTGGCTTCGGTATGACGGGAAATCCCGTGCACCTCATGCACGCCTTGGCCGAGACGGGCACCAAAAACCTCACTTTTATCGGCAACAACGTGGGAGAAGTGGGCATTGGCGGTGGGCGTCTGCTCCAAAATGGGCAAATAACAAAAATGATTGGGTCGTTCTTTACGTCCAATCCCGACGCGGTCAAAGCAGCTCAAAGCGGTCAGGTGGCGTATGAACTGTTGCCACAGGGTACGTTGGCGGAGGCCATTCGGGCGGGTGGTGCAGGTATCGGTGGTTTTTATACGCCTACGTCGGCAGGGACACTCATTGCCCAAGGCCGTGAAACCAAAATCATTGACGGTACCGAACAGGTATTCATCAAAGGAATTCGCGGAAATGTGGCCTTTATTCGGGCGTGGCGGGCCGATACCGCGGGAAATTTGCAGTACCGCATGACCGAACAGAACTTTAACAAAGCCATGGCCACTGCCGCCGATTTGGTCATTGCCGAAGTGGAAGAAATTGTACCCGTAGGGGAAATCGCCCCAGAACACGTGCATACTCCGGGCTGCTTTGTCAATTACTTGGTACAAGCTACGCTAACCTTAGCAGATTTGGGTTCGTCGGCGTCGGTTTCGTCTTCCAAAAAAGTGGATGAAAGTCGCATGAATATGGCCAAAAGGGCGTTGGCAGAGCTAAAGAAAGGCGACGTTGTGAATCTTGGCATCGGCATTCCTACCCTCGTGGCCGATTTGATTACGGAAGAACACGGCATTATTTTGCACACCGAAAACGGTATGCTGGGCGTAGGCCCCGTGCCTACGGATGGAGGTGGGGCCATGAACTATCCCGTAAATGCGGGTAAAATTCCCGTAACCGCACTCAAAGGAAGCAGTTATTTCGACAGTGCTGATTCGTTTGCCATGATTCGCGGTCGGCACATCGACGCGGCTATAATGGGTGGTTTAGAAGTAGACGAAGCGGCCAACTTAGCCAACTGGGCCGTGCCCGGAAAGCCGTTGTTGGGCGTGGGTGGTGCGATGGATTTGGCCAAAGGTGCCAAACGCCTCATCATTACCATGACACATACCAATCCCGATGGCTCCTCCAAGATTGTGCCAGCCTGTACGTTGCCCCTGACGGCCTCGGGCGTGGTAGATTTGGTGATTACTGACTTAGCCGTATTTGCTTTTCCTGACAATCAATTGACGCTCATCGAACTGATGCCTGGCGCGACGTTGGAAGAAGTAAAAGCAAAAACAAGTGCTTCCTTTGTGGAGCAACTTGCCTAAAATTGAATCCATTCTATTGAATATACACAATGAAACAAGCCTATATCATTGATGCAATCAGGACGCCGATTGGAAGTTTTGGCGGCAGTTTGTCCAATGTCCGCGCTGATGACTTGGCGGCCATTCCTATTCGTGAGCTCATCAAACGTACGCCATCTATTCCGTTGGATGCCATCGAAGACGTGATTGTGGGCTGTCATAATCAGGCGGGAGAAGACAACCGCAACGTAGCGCGGATGGCGCTGCTGTTGGCGGGTTTGCCTTACACTGTGCCTGGCGAAACCGTCAATCGCTTGTGCTCTTCGGGGATGTCGGCGGTTATTCATGCCAACCGTGCCATCAAAGCCGACGATGGAGATGTATTTATTGCGGGTGGCATGGAACACATGACGCGTGGCCCGTGGGTGATTTCCAAAACATCTAAACCTTTCGGAAACGACGCCCAAATGTTTGATTCTAGTTTCGGATGGCGATTTGTTAATCCCCAGATGCACAAACTTTACGGCACCGACGCCATGGGCGTAACAGCCGAAAACCTCGCTGAAATGTACCATATCAGTCGCGAAGACCAAGACTTATTTGCGTACAATTCGCAGAAAAAAGCCTCTGCCGCCCAGCTTAGCGGCATTTTGAATGAGGAGATTGTAGCGGTAGAATGGGCCGACAAAAAAGGAAATTTGACGGTTTTTGACAAAGATGAATTCATCAAAGGAAACTCAACCCTTGAAAAATTAGGCCAACTGAAACCCGCCTTTAAGAAAGAAAACGGAACCGTGACCGCAGGCAACTCCTCTGGGCTCAACGACGGGGCGGCAGCCATGTTCATAGCTTCAGAAGAAGCAGTAAAACGTTTTGATTTAGCGCCAAAGGCGCGCATCGTTAGTTCGGCCGTGGTGGGAGTAGAGCCGCGTATTATGGGCATCGGCCCGTTGCCCGCTTCGCAGAAAGCCCTTCAAAAAGCGGGCTTGACCCTTGCCGAAATGGACGTGATTGAGTTTAACGAAGCTTTTGCGGCGCAGTGTCTGGCTGTTACACGGAATCTGGGGCTTGCCGACGATGACCCAAGAATTAACCCCAACGGCGGAGTCATTGCTTTGGGTCACCCGCTGGGTATGTCGGGTACGCGAATCATTCAAGCGGCGGTTAATCAATTGATTAGAACCCAAAAACGCTACGCGCTCGTATCGATGTGCGTGGGCGTGGGAATGGGCTATGCCGTGATTGTTGAGCGGGTATAGTTTTAACGTCGGCGAGGCTCAGATGTGAGAGTATTCAACCTCGCCGACGTTTGCACGGTCTAGCTTTATTTTGAGCTACTAAAGCGTTTTTTCGATAGAGTATCAGGAACATAAATGAGCGTGTCGGTGTTTTTTTTTCATGGATATACTCTACCGTTACCTTCGGCCTCACTGGAAACTCATCTTTGTAGCCCTCTCGCTGGCAGCAGTCAATCAAATTTTTTCACTGCTCGATCCCTACATTTACCGCTTGGTCATTGACCGTTACGCCACAAATTTTAAGCGTTTTACCGA
>JAIXPV010000073.1 GCA_027486105.1 Runella sp.
GTGTTTGTAACACGGTGAGTGCCTGGAACGTTGTTTTTGTACGACAAGTTGAATTTGGCTACGATTTTAGCTACTTTTGCTTAGGTTTATACAGCTTTACCCCTTCTATATAGTCAATGTCCTTGGTGAGATTTTTCTTTGCCATGCTGTTTTACGGATTTCTTCGGCTGAAAGGCGCGGTGTATTTTTCTCCCATGCACCGCAAAGAGCTGCAATGATAGGAGCATTTCCTTCTCCTCTAACGATTCTGTCATTTTCGATTTCTTCGACCTCTAAATTGGCCATTTCGTTCAATAATTTACGTAAAGTAGAGGCGGTTTTGGCGTTTTTAACACTTATCCTAAATTCTGTCATGGCAATCCTGGATGTTTAACTTTCCCTGTAAATATACAACCAAAGATAGTGAAAAATATTTCCTTCCCCGCAGTCGCTCGCGTCCCGCGATGGGGCGGCACGAGCCGTGACGACTATCACAATGCCTCCTGTCGTTTCTGCTTATCTGCATTTGCCTCTTTCCCATGAGCAGTGTCCCACAGTACTTTCATTTTGAATAAAAAAAGAATTTAGATGCCTACGCGCAGTGGACCGTCGGCATGACAAAGTGGGCCAAAATCTTCCGAAGGGTGACTTCGACCTTTTCATAAAGAGCGTTTGTGTAACACGGTGATTGCCTATAGGTCTATTAGGTAAGGGTTTCAAGGGCTTCTTTTGTCGGTGGGGAAGAAAAGCGGAGTAAGTGAATAAAAGCAGCTACATCAATCGCTTAAAGTCAATATGCCTGTAAAAAAGACTGTTTTGGGCGGCTTCGCACTCGTTTTTATCGAAAAAACCATTACCCAAACCCTCGTTCACGATTACTTCAATGGCTGTTTTGAGCGGCGGTATATGATTCTGTATAATATCAAAAACCATTTCAAAGTCAATTCCTGTATAATCATGCGCTATCCGATTTCTCAAGCCACGCACCCGCTTCCACGGAAATGTAGGGTAGGCCGTACGAGTTGATTCAGATATTTTTCCTGCATTTTCTCCCACATTCGATAACAACAGCAGGCTCGCGTTAAATCTTAATTGATCTTCTGCCCAAAGGAAATCTTTTGCCGTTTGGAAACCTTTTGCGTACAACAAAATTTTTTCCACAGATTCCAACATCACTAATAGAGGTAATAAGTCCCGGCTTTTATTTTCTGACATATTTGAGGTCTTTTTGGGCACGGTACAAAATAATCGGGTCAATAAATTTAGCAGGGACAATATCTATCTTTGTTTTTAAAACCCTTGACAGGCGGGTTTTGAGACGTTTTCGGGTGTCATAGTCCAGTTCCTCTTCCAGTAAAAAATCAATATCCCGGTAGCTCTCTCCGCGAGCAAATGACCCAAACACCCCCAACTGCGTGATACCGAAGGTATCAAAAATCCGATGGTGCCGCAGAAGATCTTCCAGTTGTAAAACCGTCATTTGATGGGTGGTTGTCGCTTCCATATCCTGTGTGTGCTGGGTTAAAAAAACTTTGATGACCCCAATATAGCAAAACTACGCAAAATCCTACTGTTTTAGAAAGGTCCACGAGCTTCCAGCAGTCGCTCGCCTCCCGCGACGACCCGAGCCGTGAAACTATTCCAAGGCCTCCTGTCGTTTTCAATTAACGCCTAATTAGCCAATGATTAAGTGCATTAACTCCCTACAACTGCCGCAGATAACTAATCTTAGCAATCAAATGATCTTCCTGACTACGTGTATCGAGGCGCGTGGTGGATTGGAACTCGCGCTTGTTGAACACGATGTAAATAAACGACAACGGCTGATACTCCCACGACAAACGAATGTTGTAGTTGTTGGCTTTGGTGTCGGTGTTGCGCTGGTAAAAACCGATGAGCTGGAGGCGCGGGTTGGCCGCAAAACGCCCTTCTATGGCCCATAGGTCCACATTTTTGGTGGTGCTGTTTACGCCCACCTTTCTGAAATCATTCCGATTGAACCGCCCCGTGATGGAAATATGCGGAATCGGGGCAACCAATACGCTCAAGTTGGTGGTATTGAGCTTGCCGTTGTAATACGTTCCGTATTCTCCATTCCACGAAAAACTCAATTTTTTAGAGCCATCGCTCCCCCAATACACCGCATGACGCGTGTAATTGTAGGCCCCCGCCGCAATTTTTACTCCCAACGGACTAAAAGGCTCGGTCAGGTACTGGTAGGTGGGGGTCATGACATGCCCCATAAACCCACCCGACTGAAGCATGATCCAGAACGGACTCAGGCCGTAGGAGCGCTCAATGAGCCGGCCTGTACTCGCTTGGTTATAAAACTCCACCAATAAACTCGGCTCAAACGAACGAATGATTTTTTTGAAGGGTATGTGTTTGCCCCGGTAAAACCAAAAAATCCCCGGCGTAGTCCCAATAACGTTGGTACGGGAAATAAAACCGACGGCAGGGTTGAACGATTTTGAAATCAGCGACTGTGTCCACCAGATTTTCCATTGGTTGGTGGCGTAGTAGTATTGTGCGGCTCCAGCCACGCCTGTCACGTTGCCTTTGGAATCGTGGCTCAGGTTAAACATCCAGTTGAGCGAATGAGCTTCGTTAAATCGCACAAAACCGTCGAGGTTGCCTACAATATTGGTATTGCCCGTGTCACTTTTGACCGTTACCAAGGCCCCCAAGCGGCTCTGTTTTCCTAAGTTTTCGGAATAACGCCCCACAAAATAGTTGGTTGCTGGCGACGAGTCGGTGCCCCGTTGACGAATGTACATGGCCCCGTAATTGGTCTTGGCTGAGCGGCTCACAAACCGGGCACCAGCATCAATCGGGATGGGGTTTCCGCCGCCATCCAAGCCTATCTGTCGGCTAAAAAAGGGCTGAATCCGCATCGAACCGCCCGACATATCAGACGCTGGGCCAACGCCAATCCCGAACAGCGAGGCATTTTCCAAGAAAAACTGTCGACGCTCGGGGAAAAGCACCGAAAAGCGCGTCACGTTGTTGACCTGCCGGTCGGCATCGGCCTGTGCAAAGTCGGTGTTGAAAGTCAGGTCTAGCACGGCTCGCGAGTTGATGGCCCATTTCACTTCACCCCCTACTTTCACGGCGGCATCTTGGGGTTTGCGTCCGTCCATGTTGCGGTA
>JAIXPV010000415.1 GCA_027486105.1 Runella sp.
CACGTAAAAGAACTTAAAAGAATTATTTATCAAACTGAAGCTTTGCCAGTAAATCGTTGGTAACGCCTTCGGTATACATGCCATAACCGCTCACCAAGAGCCCTTTGATTTGATGATTTTCGGACGAAATGGCGTACAAAACCGCCTCATCGGCAGGGTCGGTTGGACCTTCAAATCGAAAAAATTCGTCAATTTTAAACTCATCGGTAAACACTTTGAATTGCCCTTCACGACATTCTAGACAGTCTTCTCTCAGGTTAAAATCTTCTACATAGCCCTCTTGTCGAAGGGCCTCAATGGTCTCAGAAAGTGTATCGTAGGCTTGCATGATGCTTATGTTTAATGGTGCCTTAAGTCTTGGTATTCAGGATGTTCCTGAATATATTTCTTAAAAAAAGGACAATAAATTTTTACAGGCCATTGTTCTTTTCTGATGGTATCAAGGCCAAACACAGCCAATTGGGCCGCCAACCCCCTGCCACGTAATGCCGGCGGCACGAAGGTATGAAGGATATAAATCGTTTTTTGTTTCCATTGGTACTCCACAAAGGCAACTTCTCCGTCAACCTCTGATTCAAAACGGTGAAGTTCAACGTTATTGATAATATTCATGCGGTATTTTTTATGCTTTCACTAACTCTACGACCGTAATTTCGGGCAGTATTCCCACCCGCCCCGGATAACCAATGTAGCCAAACCCTCGATTCACGTACAAATGTTGGTCGCCTTCGGTGTACAAACCACCCCATTGCTTGTAACGATACTGCACTGGGCTCCACTGAAAACCGCCAATTTCGACGCCAAACTGCATCCCGTGGGTATGGCCAGCAAAGGCCACGTCAATGTCTTTATACGTAGGCGTCACTTGTCCGTTCCAGTGGCTTGGGTCGTGTGAAAGTAATAATTTTACTGGAAAATCTTCGGTATTTTCGTAGGCATTTTTAAGATTACCGTATTTGGCAAAACCACCCATTCCCCAGTTTTGAATACCTAGAAGACCGATTTGCTCATTGCCAACTTTGATGGCGCGGTGCTCGTCCAAAAGCAAATCCCAGCCCATCAGGCGGTGGGCTTCCTTCAAGTCCTGGAGGTTTCGACGCTTGGCTTCGGCGCTTGTCCATTGGTAATAATCACCGTAATCGTGGTTACCCAAGACCGAGAATGCCCCCAATGGAGCTTTGATTTTTTTGAAAATATCAATGTAATCTTTTACCTCCGATGCAGTATTGTTGACCAAATCGCCAGTGAAAAAAAACAAATCGGGCTTCTCGGCCATCAGCATTTCAACACCCCCTTTTACGGCTGTTTTATTAAAAAAACTGCCCGAGTGAATATCCGAGAGTTGGCTAATTTTGATGCCTTCAAACGCCTTGGGAAGGTTTTTGACGGGAATCCTTACCCTACGAATGCGATAATCATGCGCGCCCGAAACAATGCCATAAGTAAAGCCCATTGCCGTTGTACCAGCCACGGCCAACGCCGTTTTCATCAAAAACTCCGAACGTGGAATTGCATCGGCTTGGGGAGTGGATGTTGATGCCTGAACGGGGGACGAATCGTTGGTAAAATAGCCCGCGACCCATTTCCCAAACCGAATGACATCGTCAATTAAAAGAATAAACAGGGCGAAGAATTTGGCGAAATAAGGAATCAACAAAGCCGTCCAGATGAATTGACGCGTCATGCGACTTAGCGAATCGGGCGGGACTAGAAATTGGGTCACAAGCCAAACCACTAAACTGACGGCAGGAATGGCCCAATAAATGCCGTGAATGAGGCGGCGCGTATCGGTAGAACTGTCGCGAGTAAGGGTTCTGACAGCTTGGAAAACATAGTAATCCAACAAAAAGAAAATGCCAATGGTAATAAAGATGGCTGGAAGTCGATTCATAATCAGTTAGAATGGGTTTCAGAATGTAACAAAATACCTACCTAAAAAGTGTACTACGGAAGTAGATTTGTGGGAAACGGCAATTTTTTAGGATGAAGTCACTATTTTTGGCCATCATCTATTTTTTTACCTCATTATGATTGATATTCAATTGTTAGATAAAACATTATCAACCCAAACTTGTTTTGACAATGTTTTGTCCGACGAAGCGGGCGGAATTGTAACTTTTGTGGGCACCGTACGCAATCACACCAAAGGCAAGCGCGTATTGCGTTTAGAATTTGAAGCATATGCCCCGATGGCGGTCAAAGAGATGACAAAAATTGCGGAAGAAGCCGTTCGACGTTGGCCAGTGTTAAATATTTCTATTCACCACCGCGTGGGCGTATTGGACATCGGCGAAATCCCTGTCGTTATTGCCGTTGCATGTGCCCACCGAAACGCCGCTTTTGAAGCCTGCCAGTTTGCGATAGATACCCTCAAGGAGACCGTTCCCATTTGGAAAAAAGAGTTTTTTGAAGACGGAGAAGTCTGGGTAGCGGCGCATCCTTGAAATTGAAACGGTTATAACAGAAAAATTGTAAACAGAAAAATGTAAAACAGAAAAATGACAAACGGCAAAACTGTAAATGTAATCCCACACCTATGAGCACCAAAGACGTAATGATATGGCGGTCAAATCGCGCAGGCACCCATTATGTGGCCGACACCGTCGTGATGGAAGAGCCGTTGGAAATTCGCATCCGATTTCAGGATTCCCAAGGTAAATGGGCAGAACGTCCGCTTTCCATTACTATGCGCACACCTGGTGATGACCAAGCGTTGGCGGTGGGTTTTATGTTTACAGAAGGAATGTTACAGGAAAATCAGTTGGACAAAGTAACAATTGGAGTCGAAAATACCGTCACCGTTCACTTTAAACCCGACGTGCAGCCTGAGTTGGAAAAACTCCAACGCAATTTTTACGCCACCTCCAGCTGCGGCGTTTGCGGAAAATCATCTCTAGATTCGCTGGGCTACACCTATCAGACCCTGCACTTGGCGGAGAACCTTCCGCCTTTGTCGCCCGAATTGATTGGGTCATTGCCCCAAAAACTCACCGAATATCAATCACTTTTTGACGAAACAGGCGGCATTCATGCGGCCGGGTTGTTTGATTGGGAAGGAAATCTTACTCTTTCGGCCGAAGATGTCGGTCGCCACAATGCCGTAGACAAGATAGCTGGGAAAGCCTTGATGAATGAATTACTGCCTTTTAATCAGCACCTTCTGGTGCTGAGCGGTCGTGCTTGTTTTGAGTTATTACATAAGGCTTTGGCTCTAAATATCCCTGTGGTGGTTGCGGTAGGCGCCCCCTCTAGTTTGGCTATCGAAACCGCCGAGCGTTTTGGTCAAACCCTCATCGGTTTTGCCCGAGATGGACGTTTTAATGTGTATTCGGGGATTCATCGGGTAGATGCGGTGGTGCTTCCCAAGAAGTAATTTCTGATAAAAACGCTTCCGTTTCACCCCCGTTTGATTTCTGCTTCACCCCCGTTTCCCTACGCTTCGCCCCCGTTTGGGTTTTTCAACCGACTTGTTTGTGTGAATTTTGAAATGAAAACAACCACAAACAAG
>JAIXPV010000049.1 GCA_027486105.1 Runella sp.
AACGCATGGATGCGGCCACTTTTGTATCCGTTTTTGAGGGTGTTCCTCAAACCATTATCAAACGAGCTGAATTAGAAAATTGCGCAACCGTTACCGATTTATTATCCATCACAACCCACAATGAGATTTATCCATCTAAAAGTGAAGCACGTCGTGCCATTCAGGGAAATGCGGTGGCGATTAACAAAAACAAAGTAACCGATGCAAACGCTCACCCCCACTTTGTGTTGCTCCAAGACAAATATTTATTGGTTTCAAAAGGGAAGAAAAACCACCTTGTTTTAGTAGAGTAAAAGCGGTTTACAAAAAATATTTTCTCAAAAACGCCTCTACGAGGCGTTTTTTTTGTCACTTTTTTTAAATTTAACGTCAAAAGGCAACAAAAAATGAATGTATTCTTTTTTTACAAAAAATATTTTCGACATTTATAAAAATTTGGCACGACTATTGAGAACGTCATTTTGTTGATAAATCATCTTCTAAACAAACGCATGGCAAATCTCTATAACCTTTAGTATCATGCAGAAATTAAGCCTAAACCAAACGCTACAGCAAAAGCTGTCGCCTCAGCAGATACAGTTCATTAAGTTATTGCAAATTCCAACGGCGGAGTTGGAAACGCGCATTGAAGAAGAACTTGAGATTAATCCAGCGTTAGAAGAAGGGATGGAAGAGGATATTCTCTCGAAAGATGAATACAATAACGATACGGAAGATGATTACGCTGATGACTATAATCATCACGACGACATCAGTCTTGATGATTATCTTCACCATGACGAATATGCAGGTTATAAAATGTACAGCGACGGCAACCACCCCGACGAAGACCGGGATATGCCGATTGCGACCATGAGTACACTTCATGATGCTTTGATTCAACAATTCGGCTTTTTACGGCTCAATGATCGCCAAACTGTTATTGGTCTACAATTGTTAGGAAGCATTGAAAACGACGGTTACATCCGTCGCTCGCTGCAAGCCATTGTCAATGATTTGGCTTTTTCACAGGGTTTTTATTCTACCATTGAAGAAGTTGAAATAGTTTTAAAGAAAATTCAAACTTTTGACCCTCCTGGCATTGGGGCTCGTAATTTGCAGGAATGCTTGCTACTTCAACTGGACCGTAAAGATCCACTAGACCCTAACGTCACGTTTGCCATCAAAATAATCGAAGACTTTTTTGAAGAGTTTTCGAAAAAACACTACGAAAAAATCCAGAAACGACTAGGTATCAATGATGAACAAATGAAAAATGTGATTTGTCTCATCACCAAGTTGAATCCAAAACCAGGCTCAGTGGAAGGTGAAGATGGTCTGGCGCATTATTTATTGCCTGACTTTTGGGTGAGCAACACAAACGGCAAATTGGAAGTACATCTTAACTCCAAGAATGCCCCTGAACTGCGCATCAGCCGTTCGTTTGCCGAGATGCTTGACACGTACGACAAAAGCGACAAAACAAACCGCCATATCCGCGAAACAGTGACGTTTGTCAAACAAAAATTGGATGCTGCCAAATGGTTTATTGATGCCATTAAGCAACGCCAAAATACGCTTCAACGAACAATGAACGCCATTGTCAATTACCAATACGAATTTTTTGTTGATGGTGACGAAACCCGTTTGAAACCCATGATTCTGAAGGACATAGCCAACCGAATTGAAATGGATGTTTCGACCGTATCGCGCGTGGCCAATAGCAAAGCCGTTCAAACGGAATTTGGCGTTTATCCCCTAAAATATTTCTTTTCGGAAGGGATTTCCACAGACTATGGCGAAGATGCCAGCAGCCGAGAAGTAAAATCTATTCTGAAAGAATTTATTGAAAACGAGCCCAAAAGTAATCCGCTTTCGGACGACAAATTAGAAAAACTCCTCAACGACCGAGGGTACAACATCGCCCGCCGAACGGTAGCTAAATACCGCGAGCAACTCAACATTCCCGTAGCCCGTTTGAGAAAGCAACTTTAGTGATTTAATAGTAGTTATCTGTTTATAGTGTAATTTTACACCCTGATAGGTTTGGCAGTGCCCAAACACATTACCAGCAACAGATAACCACCTACGCTAACCTTGAATACACGCCTTGCACAGGTCATTTCAGTCCTGTTTCACCCATTGTTGATGCCCACTTTCTTGCTGGGACTATTATTTTTTGCCGCACCCGATGTTTTGGGTATCGACGTACTCACCCCTTCTGTACGTATCACGCTGTTGGGGTTTGTAAGCCTGACTACCTTTGTGATACCCTCCTTAGGAATTTACTATCTCTTTCGTGCCAAATACATCAAAAGCCTGCATTTGGACGACTTGGCCGACCGTCGGCTTCCGTATTTCCTTTCGACGTTTTTTTACGCTTTTGCCACTTATTTTTTCAGTTTCAGCCTACCGCCACTGTCAGAAATTGCCCCCGAAATTGGTATAGTATTAGGGAGTATTACGGTTTCGATTGGGATGGTGGGGCTAATTAGTCTTTATTGGAAAATCAGCGCCCATTCCGTCGGTATAGGCGGGATGTTGGGGGCGGTGTTGGGAATTATTATAAAATTTGGTCATACCAATCTCATGTATTCGTTTATTGCACTCATTTTAATGACGGGATTTTTAATAAGTGCTCGCCTCAAACTCAACGCCCACACCCCTGCCCAAGTGGCGGCGGGTCTTTTTTTGGGCGTTTCTATAAGTTTGGTGACAGTTTGGTGGTTTGTATAACAATCCTCTCGCTGCCAACGTTTTACTATTGCTTTATCCTATAAATGACCTATCAATGAATTTTGACAATATTTTGTTTGAACCGTTGGGCGGTGTAGCCCGCATCACCCTCAATCGCCCCCATGTTTACAATGCCCTTAGCACGGGTTTATTGCAGGATATTACGGCGGCAATCAATGCCGCCGCCGCAGACGATGCCATTCGGGTGGTGGTCATTACGGGAGCGGGAGAAAAAGCCTTTTGTTCTGGAGCTGATTTGAAAGAAGGAATGGCAGGGGCTAAAAGTCTGGGCGACTCACTGCGTACCAATTACAATCCAATGATTATGGCCATTCGTTCCATCCCCAAGCCCGTTATTTGCCGATTGAACGGCATAGCGGCGGGAGCTGGATGTTCTTTAGCACTTGCTTGTGATGTGGTAATTGCCTCCGAAGATGCCTATTTGAGCCAGATTTTTGTCAACATCGGTCTGATGCCCGATGCTGGTTCAACATTCTTTTTGCCCCGATTGGTCGGTATGCAACGCGCTTTTGAGTTGGCAAGTACCGGAAGAAAAGTTTCGGCCGCCGAAGCCGTTCAAATGGGCCTTATTTACCGTGCGGTTCCTCCAAGCGAGTTAGATTTGGTCGTGAGCGAAGTTGTAAGTTATTACCGTAATGCACCTACCAAGGCGATAGGGGCCATGAAACAAGTACTTAATCAATCACTTAATTCCAATCTGGAGCAAATGCTCGAACTGGAAGCTGAGCGACAGGATGTACTGAGCCGCACCCAGGACGCTTCCGAAGGAATTATGGCATTTTTACAGAAAAGAAAAGCCGTTTATCGGGGCAAATAAACACCGAACGAAACCCGAAGTGAAAAGCCAGAATGCAGCGCTGACTCCTCAACCCTCCTCACGACATGCTTATCCGAATTGTCCGAATGACTTTTCAACCCGAAAAAGTCAATGATTTTTTAGACATTTTTGACCGCTCCAAGCACCAAATTCGTGCTATGCCTGGCTGCCGTCACCTTGAGTTGCTGAGTGATTATGATCATCCCAACGTTTTCATTACCAATAGTCATTGGGATGATGCCGCCGCTTTGAACAACTACCGTAATTCTGAATTATTCAAAGAAACATGGGCAAAGACCAAGGTGCTTTTTTCGGAAAAACCCTTGGCCTTTTCGTCCCGAAAAATAGGAACGGTTTGAGGGCTTATTCACCGAAAAGTGCTTTCAACTCGGTAGCTTCCGACGGTTTCATACGGCCCGCCAATACTAAACGCAACTGACGGCGGCGCAAAGCGCTTTGAAACAGTTCTTTTTCTTCTTCCGTCTCGGTAATTACGGGTGCAACTTCAATCGGGCGACCACTTTGGTCAACGGCCACAAAAGTGTAAAAAGCGGAGTTGGTATGAATGGCTTTTTCGCCCGCAGAAAGATTTTGTGCGCTTACTTTGATGTGGACTTCCATGGACGATGTAAAAGCGCGGGTAACCTGCGCCTCAAACGTCACAATATTTCCGAGTTTAATGGGTTCAGCAAACGACACATTGTCTACCGAAGCAGTTACGACCGTTCTGTGGGCATGTTTTTGAGCGGTAATGGCCGCGCAAATATCCATCCAATGCAGCAAGCGCCCGCCCATCAGATTGTTGAGGGTATTGGTATCATTGGGCAATACCATTTCGGTCATAATAGTGTGAGATTCGCTGGCTTTTCTGGGCAGTGGCATGAAAAATTCAATAGTTTTAGTGGTTGACAACGCAAAACAACAAAAAAATAAATGATTTTTTCGGTCTGCTGACGTAATTCTGACGAAGCAAATACAGTCTTACGAACCATTTCATGCGTACGGCTGTTACGTTGAAGTCCACGTATTCTTACCCTAAACAGTATAAGGTGGATTAATAAGGCAGTTTATAATTCACCCCCAAACTTGCATCCAATATGAGCCAATTTATGGTTGAGTTTATTCTTCCTGAGGAAACAACGGAGGAATTTATCGCAAAAATCCCTCGTCAACGACTGAAAATCAACAAGTTGATGGAAAAGGGGAAAATAACTTCTTATTCACTCGCTTCCGACCGCTCCAAGTTGTGGTGCGTTATCAAAGCCGAAAATGATATAGAAGTAATGGAGATTATTGCCGAGTTTCCGCTGATTGGCTATATGCAAGCCACCATTAGCGAATTGATGTTCAACAATACCGCTACTGCCGTAAAACTGCCACTTTATTCGCTGAATTAAGCCATTTTATCGTAGGAGTTCTGAAATCCGAAAGGGTATTACTACCTTTGCGGGCAAAAACAGCTGTGACCCCTTCCGAAATTTTTCACCATCGTCAGGCCCAATTTAAAGAACAGGCCGACGCTTTTCAGAAAACCTATAATCAACTTTCGACCATCCGCCTCATTGTGTTCATTGGGGCAATCGTGGCCGTTTGGCAATTACGCCCTTTTTCTTTGTGGGTTCCCGTTACGGCAGGGGTAGTTGGTTTGGTCATTTTTGCCTTTATTTTACGTAAGCATCAAGCCACTAGACACCAGCTGAAGCTGCACCGTGCGTTGGCCGCACTCAACGCCGACGAAACAGAGCGCCTTTCGTTGCGGTTTACCCGCCCACAAACGGGTGAGGAGTTTTCCATCAAAAACCACATTTATAGCAACGACCTCGATATTTTTGGGCCTCATTCTTTGTTTAAGTTGCTCAACCGAGCGCACACGCGTGTAGGTATGCAAACTTTGGCCGATTGGCTGCTCGCCCCCGCCGACCCCATCGAAATTGCGGTGCGACAGGTAGCGATACAAGAACTTACGCCATTGTTGGATTGGCGTCAGGAACTTGAAGCGAATGCCCGGTTGGAAAAACAAATTGCCGAGCCAACTGATTTTTTGGAACATTGGCTTCAGGCGGGCGAAAATGAGTCAATATTGAGATGGAAAAAACTTCGCTGGCTCCCGTTGCTCACTATCGGCTTTATTATCGGGGCATTTGCAGGCTTTATCCCCTGGTTGGTAGTACTACTTTTGTTGGGTTTCCACAGCTTTATTTTAAGTAAATTAAATCCTTCGGTCAAAGCCTATGCGGAGCAATCACAGGGGATTGTAGACACCCTAAAAGCCCTTGGTGTATTACTTAAAAAGATTGAAAATCAACCTTTTCAGTCGGTAAAACTCAAACAGCTTCAGCATCAGTTACAATCTAACAACACCACGGCATCTAAGCAGATTGACACCCTCGCATCCGTTACCGAAAGTCTCAATTTTCGGCTAAATCCCTATTTTATGCTGGCCATTGGGCTACCCTCTCTGTGGGATTTGCAATGGATGACAAAACTGGAAGCTTGGAAAAAAACGCACCGCAATGACCTTGCCAAGTGGCTCACGGTAGCGGGTGAGATCGAGACCCTGTGCAGTTTAGCGGGTTTTTCCTACGCTAACCCACAATATCCGTTTGCCGAAATTTCTGCTGAATCCTTTGAATTCAAAGTACAACAGGCGGGGCATCCGCTGATACACCCCGACAAAAGGGTTTGTAACGATTTTGAGCTTAGCCAGGTGGGGCAAACGGCCATTATTACGGGCTCAAACATGTCTGGGAAAAGCACTTTTTTACGGACCCTAAGCCTCAATACGGTACTTGCATTGGCGGGCTCAACGGTTTGTGCAGCGGCTTTTACGTGTTCGCCCGTTCGGGTATTTACGAGTATGCGAACGCAGGATTCACTCGAAGAAAATACCTCTTCTTTTTATGCCGAACTCAAGCGGTTGCAAGCGTTACTGCAACTTGCCAAATCATCCAACATTCCCGTTTTTTACTTTTTAGATGAAATCCTGAAAGGCACCAATTCTGTGGACCGTCACAAAGGAGCGGAAGCCTTGATTCGGCAACTGCATTTATTGCACTGCTCAGGGTTTGTTTCCACGCACGATTTAGAACTGGGGATGATGTCGTCAGTGCATAATTACATCCACAATTATAGCTTCTATTCGACCTTTGCCGACGGTCAGCTTCACTTCGATTATCGCCTGCAAGAAGGGGTTTGTCGGGAGTTCAACGCCACGGCCCTGATGCGCCAAATTGGGATTGAGATTCAGTAATGCTTCCTTTTATGACCGCTTATTTCTGTAGAATTGCTTATTTCTGACAATCTGTCAGAAATCTACGCCTTGGAATAAAAATTGACTGGTTGTCAATCGTCATAACATTTAATCACTTAAACATTGATTATGGAAGCAACTACATCAGCGGCCGAAAAAGGTCAATTGTCGATTCATACCGACAATATTTTCCCAATTATCAAAAAATTCCTCTA
>JAIXPV010000207.1 GCA_027486105.1 Runella sp.
CGGTCGTACGAAGTCAAAAAGAACGGTTGTATGCGTACGTTGGCCGTTGGTGGGGGCGGTTGTAGTCCTTTGATGATGCCTGCGTAATCCATACGTAATACGTTGAATGAACGCGGAAACGGCGAAAATGCGTAATTTTCGTTGGTCATGCGTCGGCTTCGGTTGAGGTTAAAGCCCCAACTTTGAAAGGTAGAGTCCGACTTGGCATAGCGGAGAGTTTTCCAAGGAATGGCAAACTCTGCCACCCAACCCGAATCTGAGCGGGCGGTACGCACGCGCCAGAGACCATCCCAATCCAAATCAATGTAGTTGGCGTCAAAAGCTAAAAAATCGCGCTGCACGCCGTGCGGGTTGGTCGTAAACACCATGGCATTGCGGCGGTCGTTGAAGCCGTCAATGCTCATGCCGACAAAATCAGACGTACGGGTGTTGAAGTCGCGCTTGAAATCAATGACACGGATTGATTTTTTTCCCAGTGTATCGTAATTAAACACGCCGATGTACAGATAGTGTTGATTAAACAGCGCCCGCATTTCGGTACGATGGCGCGGAATTTTGCCTTGGTGAGGGTCTATTTCTATAAAATCACTTTTGGGTTTGGCCAGCTGCCATTCTTTGTCGTTGAGTAGTCCGTCTATTTTTAGATTGTTAGAAACCTTGACGGCCTCAAATTCTTTACGGACGGAATCGGGTTTAAACAGAAGTACATCTTGCGAAAAACAGAGGAATGGTACCAAGCAAAAGGCCAGCGCAAACTTAAAGTTCATACGAGGAAGTGGAAATTGGATATAAATAAGGCTGCAAGTTAGTATTCCTTTCCTAAATCGCTCTCCCCCAAAACAGGGGAAAACCTCCACACCTAGCGTAATTTCGGAAGAGCAGCGTGTAGGTAAAGCGAACATAGGTGTTTATACCGTCAAGCTTTTATTGGTCTATGGGGAGATTTTATGGACATGCCTTTTGAGTGTTGCTTCAATTTATGCCTTTGAGTGAGTATTTTAAACGTTTTTATTTCTTAGTAAGTAACCGTACGATATTATTCACGCAAAGCCGCAGAGTAGCAAAGAGTATAAATGGATGATTACCAAAACTTTTACGTCTTTGCGTGAAATTTAAACCAAATATGGCGTATCACTTAGAATAATTTTCTCAATAACGGTATCCATTCCAAATGACCCTACATTCGGACTATATTCTTCAGGTTCACGGTCTTTCCAAATCGTTTTCGGGTGTCAAAGCGCTTGATGATGTGCAGCTCAACCTGCGCAGGGGGGAGGTTCATGCGTTGATGGGAGAGAATGGGGCGGGAAAGTCGACCTTCATGAAAATTTTGATTGGCCTGCTTACACCCGACGCCGGGGAGGTCTTGTTTGAAGGAAACGAGTTGAAAAACAGCGATGTCCGGGAGGCCCTTAAACAAGGGATTTCGATGATTCATCAGGAGATTCTGATTGTGCCTGAGTTGACCGTTGCCCAAAATATTTTTCTGGGAAGAGAGTCTACCCAATGGTTTTCGAGTTGGTTAAACGACCGTGACATCAATCAGCAAGCAGAAATCCTGTTGAAGCAAATTGGGCTAGACGTAAGTCCTAAAACCAAAATGAAATACCTTAGCGTGGCCGAAATGCAGATGGTGGAAATTGCCAAAGCCATTTCTAACAACGCCAAGGTCATTATCATGGATGAGCCAACATCGGCGATTTCGGATAAGGAAGTAGCAACGCTGTTTGGTATCATCAAAGACCTAAAAATCAAAGGCGTATCGGTCATTTACATCTCGCACAAGATGGATGAAATCTACCAAATCGCAGATATGATTACGGTATTGAGAGATGGGAAGTATATTGGCACTAAATCCGCCGCCGAACTTGACCGTAAAAGCCTGATAACGATGATGGTCGGGCGAGAAATAAACACGCTTTTTCCCGAGAAATCTGCCTCAAAGGGAGAGGTTGTTTTGTCCATAAAAAACCTTAGCCAACGCGGTAAATTCGAGAATATTAGTTTTGACGTACACGCTGGAGAAGTAGTTGGTATCGCTGGATTAATGGGCGCTGGTCGGACAG
Organism: Runella sp.; assembly: GCA_027486105.1. GTDB lineage: Bacteria > Bacteroidota > Bacteroidia > Cytophagales > Spirosomataceae > Runella. Next base: position 2,067 of record JAIXPV010000207.1, read on the forward strand.
AAATAGCGCGGGCTATATTTGGGTTAGATGCCTTCAGTAGCGGTGAAATTGTACTCAAAGGCCACAAAATAACCATTGAATCGCCGCGAGACGCCATCAAGAATGGCATCGGATACGTAAGCGAAGACCGAAAAGGGGTAGGGTTTATCCCCGCACTGTCGGTCAAACACAACATTACGCTGGCGAGCCTGTCAAACCATACCAAGGCGGGGATGATTCAAGACAAAAGCGAAAGCGCAGTGGCCACTCAGATGATGAACGACCTGAAAATCAAAGCTTCGGGGATGGATCAAAAAGTAACGCATTTGAGCGGTGGAAATCAGCAAAAAGTGGTCATTGGGAAAGTATTGCTTGCTTCGCCCGAAATAATCATTTTGGATGAGCCAACGCGGGGAATTGATATTGGGGCCAAATTTGAAATTTATAAGTTAATCAACGAGTTGACAACCAAGGGAATAGCCGTGGTGGTGATTTCGTCAGAATTGCCTGAGATACTCGGTATGAGCGACCGCATTGTGGTATTGTCAAAGGGAAAACAAACGGCCCTGCTCTCTAGAGAAGAAGCCACCCAAGAAACCATAATGAAATACGCAATGCTGCATTAAAATAGTTGTGTCAGATTGATTGAGGTAAAAAAGAAAGTGATAAAAAAACTGTGGCGGAGGTTGCTCACAACCGCCGCGCCGCTCTTATAGACGAAGTTAGGAACTTGAATCCAAATACTTTAGAATGAATAATTATTTTACGCAATTAGGGAATTCCACCAAACAACGAGCACGAGGCATGGGGCAATACGGGATTTTTATTGCCTTTGTGGTGATTTGTCTCATTCTGTCGCTCATTACCCCAAAATTTCTGACCGTTTCCAACTGGACCATCATAGTCACTCAGGTGTCTATCAATGCTTTACTGGCCTTTGGGGTTACGTTTGTCATTATCACGGGCGGGATTGACCTTTCGCTGGGTTCAATGGTGGCCGTAACGGGGATTGTGGCATCGTTATTGGCGCATCCCGACGACTACCCCGTTATTGTGCCCATTCTGGCGGGTTTGTTGGCGGGCGTTTTCATGGGGGCCTTCAACGGAGCCATCATCACCAAAAGCAAGGTGCCGCCGTTTATTGTTACGCTGGGCACTATGACCATCGGGCGGGGGGTGGCCCTGATTTTGAGCAAAGGGCGTCCTGTTTCCAATCTTTCCGACTTGTTTAATTTTATTGGTGGCGGAAATATTTTGGGGATACCTTTCCCAATTATTGTGCTTATTTTGGCGTTTGTGGTGTGTTCATTGGTTTTGAAAAAGACGATTTTGGGGCGTTATATTTATGCCGTTGGGGGCAACGAACAGGCCGCAAAAGCATCGGGAATTCGAGTAAATAAAGTCAAAATGGCTGTTTATACGATATGCGGCGGATTAGCTGCCTTGGCAGGTATTCTACTGACCTCCCGAATCACCACTGGGCAGCCCAACGCGGGCGCAGGTTTTGAACTTGATGCCATTGCGGCGGCCATCATCGGGGGCACAAGTACCTCAGGAGGAACAGGCACCATGACTGGAACCCTCATTGGAGCCTTGCTGATTGGCGTGATTAGCAATGGGTTAGACTTGCTCAATGTCACCTCCTATTACCAGCAAGTTGTGATGGGAGCCATCATCATTGGAGCCGTAGTACTGGATGGATGGAATCAGTCGGCCGCGCAGCGATAACTAAGCAGGCAGTCTCCATTAATTCCATGCTTTAGATTGGAGAGTGAGAATAAAACGCTGCCCAAAAAGGGCTTTAGCCTTAACTATTTTGTAGTAACAAACTGAACTATATTAACTGAAAATGAAAAGAATATACCTTGGATTGATTGCTTTGGCGATGTTGGCGGGATGTAACCAAACGAGTGAAAAAGAAAGCAGCGAAAAGAAAATGGTCATTGGCGTTACGATGCTGAGTATGCAGAATGAGTTCATTGTCAACGTCAGCGATGAAATGGAGAAAAAGGCGCAGGAGTTGGGTATTGAACTGATCACCGTTGATGCTGAGCGCTCGGCGTTGAAACAGATTGAACAAGTCGAGAGCTTCATTGCCCAAAAAGTAGACGCTATTGTAATGAATCCTTGCGAAGTAGAGGCGAGTTCGCCGGCGGTGACCAAAGCCTTGGCGGCCAAGATTCCCATCATCAATGTTAATTCAGAAACAAGCACTAAACCTTCGGCGTTTGTTGGTTCCGACGACGTGGAGTCGGGGCGAATAGCCATGAAATTCATTGCCGAAAAACTGGGTGGCAAAGGAAACGTGGTGATGATGCACGGCTACATGGGACAAGCCGCACAAATAAAACGCGAACAGGGAGCGCGTGAAATTTTGAAACAATACCCAGATTTGAAACTCATTGCGCATCAAACGGGCGAATGGGACCGCGCCAAGTCGATGTCATTGATGGAAAACTGGATTCAGTCTTATGGAAAAGACATCAATGCGGTATTTGCCCAAAACGATGAAATGGGCATGGGGGCCGTCAATGCCCTAACGGCGGCGGGCATGAAAGATAAAGTGATTGTTGTCAGTATTGATGCGATTCCTGATGCGTTGCAGGCCGTAAAAAAGGGAACTTTGGACGCGACCGTTTTTCAAAATGCGCAGCAGCAGGGTGCCAAAGCGATAGAAACCGCCGTAAAGCTACACAAAGGGGAGGCCGTTGAGAAAGAGGTACTTATTCCTTTTCAGTTGGTTACGAAAGATAATGTTGCAACTTTTATTAAATAATTACAGTAAGGGATATTTTTTTTAAGTTATTGCCTTTTGTTTACTTTGAAAAAACGCTTCTTTTAGAAGTTTTTTAAAAACTTTCTACCACAAAAATATCCAATTCATTATGGGTTGAGATTTCTGTTTTTAGGAGAAAGAAACTTAAAACAAATAGGTAATCTATTGATATTCAGCTCGGTGTAGAAGAATTTGCTTTTCTACACTGGGCTTTTTTATTTTAGGTACGCCCGAATGGGGTTTTAAATCCAATTTGAGTAGCGATAACTTCTTCCGCTTTTGACCCAAACCGACTTTAAAGTAGTATAACACTAGGATAATTTCAGGGTATGTTTTGACTTTGGCAGGATGGCATAGGATAGTTCTTTTAGTGGACTTTTAAATATTTGTACAATAAAGGGGATTTATATTTCTATTTTATGAATCCTTTTTACTATTATCTATCTACTTAACATTTAAATCATTTTCAAATGAAAAGAAAATTTATTCTATCTAAGAGTAAATTCCGGACGCTTTATTCTCTGCTGGCGCTGGTTTTACTTTTTACATCTTCCTCGTTTGCGCAACAATCAATTACGGGTAAAGTAACTTCTGCCGACGGAGAAACGTTGGTTGGGGTGAACGTGAGCGTTAAAGGAACTACGCGAGGTACCACAACCGATGCAAGCGGTACGTACAAAATTGAGGCGGCGAGCAGTGCAACGTTGGTGTTCAGCTACATCGGTTATCTGACCAAAGAGGTTGTCGTTGGAAACCAGCAAACCATTAATGTTAATTTAGCCGTTAATGACAAAACCCTCAGTGAGATTGTTGTCGTGGGTTATGGTAGCCAAGTGAAGAAGGAAGTAACGGGCGCCGTGCAGACGATTACGGCCAAAGAAATCAAAGACTTGCCAGTTTCTCAAATTGCCCAGAAGCTTCAAGGGCAAGTGGCGGGGGTACAAATTAACCAAACCACCGGCCGGCCTGGGCAAGGTATGAACGTACGTATCAGAGGCCAACTTTCGGTATCGGGCGGTAGTGAGCCACTCTACGTCGTGGATGGTTTTCCAATCACGGGTAACATCGGTGCGCTGAACCCCGATGAAATTGAAGATATTTCTATATTGAAAGATGCCGCGTCTACTTCACTGTATGGTTCGCGGGCAGCCAACGGGGTAGTGCTAATTACCACCAAAAGAGGCAAGTCAGGTCAAACTAACGTGAGTTTTAACGTATTTACGGGTACACAAGTAGTGCCCAAGAAAGGACGTTTTGAAATGATGGATGCGGTTGAGTTTGCCCAGTTTAAGAAAGAATACTACGAAGATGCAAAACAGCCTGTTCCTGCTGAATTCCAAAACCCCTCTATTTATGAAGGGAAAAACAACGACTGGTACGATGCCGTGCTTCGTCGTGCTCCTCTCCAAAGCTACAACTTGACCGTGACTTCAAACAAAGACCGGGTAAGCACTTCATTGGTAGCAGGGGTATTCAACCAAGAAGGGATTGTAATCAATACTAAATACCAACGCTATTCACTTCGTTTGAACAGTGAATACAAAGTTTCGGACAAAGTAACGATTGGGTTGAACATTGCTCCGCAATATGTATTTGACAATACGCCGCGTACCGACGGTGACCGTGGCACGGGTATTTTGTTTAACGCCATTCACACATGGCCAGTGATGCCTATTCGCGACGATAAAGGAGAACTCACGTTATTCAACCGTTTTCCTTCTAGTACGGGTAATATCTTTGCCTATCCTAACTGGGTGCGGGCGGCAAATGAGTTGGTCAACGAAACCAAGCAAACCAATATCCTCTCAAACGCCTACATCTCATACAGCCCCATTAAGGGTTTAACTTTAAAATCTACGTTCAACGTGGAGTTGTTGAATCAGAAGTTTTTCTTCTTTAACCCTTCAACGGCTACCAGTGCCATCAATACGGCGGTACCTGTTACGGCAGTTTCGATACGAGAAGCCACTGACAATTTGGGCTGGTTGAATGAAAACTTGGCTACGTATGTCAAATCATTCAACAACCACAACTTTGAGCTATTGGCAGGTTATACCAACCAAAGTTTCCGGAGTGAATCAAGCCGTATTCAGGCAGATACTTATTCAGACGACCGCCTTCCAACGATACAGGGTGCGATCAACATCGCCCGTGGTGGAACTAATAGCAACGTGCAGGAATGGACATTGACTTCGTTGCTTTCGCGTTTGGCGTATAACTACAAAGGAAAATACCTCCTCACAGCCTCTATTCGTCGCGACGGTTCTTCTCGCTTTGGTTCTAACAACCGTTGGGGTACTTTCCCTTCATTATCAGCTGGTTGGGTAGTGTCAGACGAAGATTTTATGAAGAATTTCAGCAAAGTCTCTTTTGCAAAATTGAGAGCAAGTTTAGGGGTGACGGGTAACAACAACATCGGTAACTACACACAGTACGCGTTGATTAACAATACGGTGAATGCCGTTTTTGGAAACAACGTAGCTCCTGGTGCCGCGGTAACATCCCTTGCCAACCCCAATCTTGGCTGGGAAACAACCCGTCAGCTGGATATTGGTTTTGACCTTGGTTTCCTCAATGACCGTTTCCAATTTACCTACGACTATTACACCAAAAATACCACCAACTTGTTGTTTGCTGTCCAAATCCCTCAAGAATCAGGCTTTACCAACTTCAACGACAACATTGGTGAAATTAAATTCTGGGGACACGAGTTCTCGCTTAACACTCGCATCGTTGACCGTGGTAAGTTGAAGTGGAGTGTAAACTCAAATATCTCGTTCAACCGTAACAAAGTGCTAGCCCTTGCTGATGGTATTGACCGTGTGTATGGTTTACACCACATTACAAAGGTAGGGGAGCCATTTGGACAATTCTATGGTCACCTTGCCAACGGGGTATATATGAATGCTGAAGACCTCAAAAACTCTCCTGTTGTGCCTGGGCGTTCATTTGTTGGTACAATTAAACTCGTGGATGTCAACGGCGATGGTGTTATTACTAACGGTGGAGATAGAGATGACCGTACAATCTTGGGTAATCCATTTCCTAAATTTACTTACGGCATAACCACAAACTTAACCTATGGCAACTTTGACTTTAGCGTAATAGGCTCGGGCTCACAGGGCAACCAATTGTGGGTGCGTCACTTGTACAGTACTGCCAACCTCGATGGGGTGTTTAACCTGCACAGAGAAGTAAAATATCGCTTCCGCTCTGAAGCCAATCCTGGCAAAGGGTTCTACGGAACTACGGTGGGTGGTGGTACCGCAACGGGTATTGAGCGTGACTGGCAAAACAGTCGCTTTGTAGCTGATGCTTCGTTCTTTACCATCAAGAACATCACAGTGGGTTATACCATCAACAAGCGCAACAAGCTTTTCCGCTCGGCACGCGTGTATGCTTCTATTCAGCAGGCGTTGGTGTTTACCAAGTACTGGGGTGGATCTAACCCTGAAACCAGTGCGCAACAAAACGGACAAGGCGACGGTGGAAACCTGAGCCCAGGGGTTGATTTGTTCAACTATCCAGTACCACGTACATCGACGATTGGGGTAAACTTTAATTTCTAGCAAAGTAGATTTAGTTGATTTGGAGGGTGTAAATCCTTTTACACTGTGGTTGCACTCCTCCAAATCGCATAAAATCAACTTAAAAACACTGAATAAAACATGAAAAAATCAATCATATTTTCTATTGCGTTAAGTCTAGGGGCATTTAGTTGTAGTGACGACTTTCTGACCGTTACGCCAGAAACGGCGTTGAGTTCAGTTACTTTCTTTAAGACAGAATCTGACTTCATACAGGCCGTCAACAGTGCCTATGTACCTCTGCGCGCGCTTCACAATATCACTTCACACTTGCTCTCAGAACAACATTCTGATAATGCGCGCTACGTACGTAACGTCTTGTTTGGGGCTACTGAAAACCAATCGAACTTGGCAGATTTCAACGTTCCTACGGCCAACGGTATCACTACAAACGGTAACGTTTTGACGGCGTATCGTCAAAACTACTTGATGATAGCCCGTGCCAACCAAGTATTGGCGTTGATTGATGCTGCTACTATCCCAGATGCGACCAAAAAGAATGTAAAAGGGCAGGCATTGTTTCTGAGAGCGTTGGGCTATCTGGATTTGGTACGTTATTTCAATAAAGCGCCGTTGCAATTAACGCCCGTTGGTAACCGTTCGGAAGCCGCCGCTGCGCTTGGCACAGCTGACCAGTTGTACGCTCAAATCATCAAAGATGCTACCGATGCGGTGGGTTTATTGCCCGCAAAATCTGCACAGGAAGCAGGTCGTGCTACTTCGGGATCTGCTCGCGCGTTGTTGGCCAATGTGTATATCATTCAGAAAAAATGGGCTGATGCCGAAACCCAGCTTCGAGCCATTGTATCAAGCGGTGAGTATAGCTTGATGCCCAACTATGCCGATGCGTTTTCTAACAGTACGAGCAACAAAAACACCAGAGAATCGGTTTTTGAAGTGCAGTACTTGGAAGGCTCGGCAGGGCTCAACGGGAACTTTTTGTACAGTATGCTTCCTTTTCCTATCGCGGCCAATGAGTTGGTTACGATTACAGGAACATCTAATCCCCAGCCTTTATCTGGCGAAGGCAACAACATCCCTACGCCCGATTTGATAGAGGCTTATGAAACAGGCGATAAGCGTAAAGATGCCACGATTGGCTACATCACATTGGGAGGGGCATTGCACGCCAACAAAACTTTCCCGTACATCAAAAAGTACGCAAGACCGCACGCCTTGCACAACAACCACGGCATGAACTGGCCCATTTATCGCTATTCAGAAGTGCTGTTGTTCTTGGCAGAAGCATTGATTGAGCAAAACAAGTTGGCAGATGCAGCTCCTTTCCTCAATCAAGTTCGTACTCGTGCGGGATTGGCCAATACTACTGCCACTACCCAAGCCGCTCTGCGCCAAGCCGTGTACCAAGAGCGCCGGGTTGAGTTGGCTTTCGAATCAAAGCGTTTGCATGATCTAGTCCGTACGGGCCGCCTTGAAACCGTGATCAAAGCCTACGGCGACCGGGTTAAAGCTGATAAATTTAGATATTATTTCCCAGCTGAAGGCTTTGTGCCAAGCGATGCTTTCACTAACATCACCCCTTACTACGGTCTTCCTGCTGCCGAGGCAGACTTAAGTCCTAATTTCTAACGTATACCCCAAATTGAGCCGGTTTCTTCAATAGAGACTGGCTCATTTGTGATTTTACTGTGATGAAATTAGAAAAGGATGGCCCATTTTGTAAACGATAGGGTAAAACATACTGACCGCTTAGCTTTTGTTACAATAGAAAAATTCATACTAATTACATTTAAAAGCATACACTTTTATGTATCCTAAACACCAGTCTATCCCTAAATTGTTGGCAGTGGGAGCCTTATTCGTACTGGGAGCTTCCTTTACGATTTTAAATAAAACGGAGCCTGCCATCAATGGCCGGGACAACCCCAAAACGGAGAAATTAAAACTCCAACCTGGTTTTAAAGCCGAACACCTTTACAGTCCTTCCGACAACAAACAGGGCTCTTGGGTTGCGATGACTTTCGACAATAAAGGTCGAATGATTACCTCAGACCAATACGGAACATTATATCGGTTAGAACTACCGCCTATCGGAACCGAGGGAAAACCAAAAGTAGAAGCCTTAAAAATTGACAAAGGAGCTGCTACTGATACCGTAGGTATGGGTTATGCCAATGGCTTGCTCTATGCTTTCAATAGCTTGTATGTTATGATTAACAACAGCAAGAACAATAGAATTTTTACGCGTAAAAGTGGTCTATATCGCTTACAAGATACGGATAATGACGACCAATACGACAAAGTTACGCTGATGAAAGAACTTGCTGGCGATGGCGAACACGGCCCTCACAGCATTATTTTATCGCCTGACAAGCAGTCTCTTTATGTGATTTCAGGAAACCATACGGACGTACCTAAAATGGACGCGCACCGCTTGCCAACTACTTGGCAAGAAGATAACTTATTTCCGCTTATTAAAGACCCTCGTGGCCACGCTAACGACCGTATGGCTCCAGGTGGTTGGATTGCCAACGTTGACCCAGAAGGCAAACGTTGGGAGTTGATCAGTGCGGGTTATCGCAACGCTTTTGATATGGCCTTCAATGAAGTGGGTGATTTGTTTGTGTATGATGCCGATATGGAATGGGACTTCGGTCTTCCTTGGTATCGCCCAACACGCATCTGCCACGCAACGAGTGCGAGTGAATTTGGCTGGAGAACAGGGAATAGTAAGTGGTCGCCTACGTGGCCTGATAACATGCCACCCATCATGAACATTGGCCAAGGCTCACCCACCAACCTTATTTATTTAAGAGATGCCAAATTCCCTGCTAAATACAAAAAAACATTGTTAGCATTTGACTGGAGCTTTGGTATCATGCACGCCATTCACCTTAAACCTTCAGGCTCAACCTACACATCGGAGCATGAAGAATTCCTTTCGGGTATTCCGTTGCCATTGACCGATGGTGTGGTGGGCCCAGATGGTGCATTATACTTCATGACTGGAGGGCGTCGTCTTGAGTCTGACGTGTATCGTGTCTATTATGCCGGCTCAGAAAGTACCGCTCCTACTGCCCCTACTACACTAACCAAGGAAAACGAACTCCGTCGTAGCTTAGAAAAATTCCATGGAGATCCCAACCCTCAGGCTGTTGCTACCGCTTGGCCTTATCTGAAACACCCTGACCGTTTCATTCGTTATGCTGCCCGTTTGGCGGTAGAACATCAACCAGTAGCAGAATGGAAAGACAAGGCTTTGAATGAAAAAGACCCCATCACGTCTATTAATGCTATAATCGCCTTAGCACGTCAGACGAAGCCAGAACTTAAGGGGGCAATGCTCAATTCGTTGTTGAATATTAACTTTAAATCTCTTACAGAGCCACAACAGATTGACTTGCTTCGGGCTTATGAGTTAGTATTTTTGCGTACAGGTGCGCCAGATGCCGCTACAAATTCAAAAATTGTGGCTGCTTTGAATCCATCTTTCCCCGCCAATGTGAATAGTTCTGATCTAAATCGGGCATTAAGCAAAATTCTAATTTACTTAGAGGCTCCTGGTATAATCCCTAAAACGTTGGCTTTGTTGGAAGCAAAAGAGCAACCTACCAACCTAACTGCCGGCGGAAATACTGCCACTGCTTCTGCAGAGTTGATCATGCGCAACCCACAGTATGGGTTGGACATTGCTGATATGTTGAAAAGTATGCCGCCTGCTCAACAAACTTATTATGCCAACATGCTGAGTTTGGCAAGTAAAAACTGGACCCCAGAGCTACATGAGCGTTATTTCAAATGGTTCTACAAAGCCTTTAGTTATAAGGGAGGCCGTAGCTACGTTGGTTTCATTGATCGGGCTCGCAAATTAGCCCTGAAGCACGTTCCTGAAAACAAATATGCCTACTACGACAAACTTTCAGGAGGGGAATTGCTAAGCAAAAACGGCAATGATTTGGTAAAACTAGTTTACCCTAAAGGCCCAGGAAGAAACTGGAAATTGGAAAATGCACTTCCGTTGGTTGAAGCAGGATTGTCGGGACGGAACTTTGAGCAAGGCAAAAATATGTACAACGCCATCACCTGCAACCGTTGCCACAGTATGCGCGGAGAAGGGGGAAGTATCGGCCCTGATTTGACACAGTTAGCCACTCGTTTCTCCGCAAAAGATATGTTGGAGGCAATCATCGAGCCTAACAAAACCATTTCTGACCAATATGCGGCAACACACTTTACGCTCAAAAACGGACAGACGGTGGTGGGACGCTTGACCAACGAAGATGCTAATAACTACTACGTTTCTCAAAACCCTTATGAGCCGGAGACCGTTATGAAGTTGGCGAAAAAGAACGTGGCCTCGCACAAATATTCTCCAGTGTCTATCATGTATGGTAACTTAATCAATAGCCTTAGCGAAGAAGAATTGAAAGATTTGATGGCTTACTTGATGGCTGGAGGAAACGAAAAGAGCCCGATGTTTTCGGCAAAACAATAAGACAGAACTTGGCGAAAAATAAATAAAAACAGTTTGATAAGAAAAGATGGCACATCCATGTGCCATCTTTTTTTTGCGGTAATCTTTGCCGACGTCAGCAATTGATAGCAGATAATGAAATATAACTTATGGTTAAGTAGTAAGTAAATGAGCAAAATTAATTTATACTTCATGCCGAGTCGCTAACTCTTAGATAATCAACCTTTTATGGTCCTTGCATCATTGCGACTTTGCGTGAATAAATTTGCTTGATTACTAACATTACTCAAATAGTAATTAAAAGTACAATGATTGCGAATTACTCTTATTACTGACAAAGTTTGTAATTGTTAATTGAAGCACTTGACAACATTTTTGTATAATAAAGCCACTAAATTATGCAGGAACTTTATTCTTCTTTTCCCGTTGCCAGAATCGATGCTTGGAAATAGCGCTTATAAAATCATTCGCCAATGCTTCGGGGGTTTCATTGATTAACACCCCTTCAAGGGCTTGGGACATTTTTTGAAGATTATCAGGAATCTTACTGCCAAAATAGGTAGCCTGCAAAACTGAAAGCGCAGACGCATCCGCTGCAAGGGCTTTACAATGTTTAAAGGCTTCATTTAGAAAATGAATCGCATCGGGCTCCGCTTCCAGAGTAGCCACACTGTTGGGGCCGCCCGGTATATAGACGGCATCATAGAGTACCGAAGCACTTGTCAAGAAACTTTTATCCGCTTTGATTTCTTTATTATTTTCTGAGATAATATTCCCTAGTTTTGGTGCCACTACCTCTACTACCGCACCCTGAGCCAATAAGGCGTTCTTAATGGTTTTTAGGGCTTTTTCATCTACCCCATCCGCTGCTAGAATGGCTATTTTACGGGTAACAATAGGGTTTTTTAAGGTAGAGACCATACTTAATGCCTCCGATGTTTCCAAGGAAGATTTTATCATCGTAGGTTGATAACTAGCGGCTTCTGCATCGGCGGGGAAGCTGTGATTTAGGGGACTTTCCAAGGTTGAAGGAACGGATAGGCCTAAATTATAAGCTACTTTTGCGGCCAAGCCCTTATCTACATACCACAGCATTTTAAGTATCCTCGTCCTAATCGCTTCCGTTTCCACTTTGCCTAATTCAAAGCTCAAGGCATCTACAATGTGCTCTTGTTCGTATTCTGACTGACTGTTAAAAAAAAGCTTGGCTTGACTGAAATGATCAAAAAAACTTGGACTGCGTTCTCGAACCTTGTAGGCCTCAATTCGCTCATTATGGCTATTAAAGCCTCCCTGACTCATTTTGGATTGAAAAGGGCAGCCTCCGCCAAGCGTGTTAGGGTCATAACTGATTTTATCTTGATTGATGGTTTGTCGCATATGGCCATCACGTTGGTGGTTATGCACTGGAGATAACGAACGATTGATAGGAATTTCATGAAAATTAGGACTTCCTAGCCGCGACAGCTGAGTATCTGTATATGAAAATAAACGCCCTTGCAATAGGGGGTCATTGGTAAAATCAATGCCTGGTACGATATGTCCCGGATGAAAAGCTACCTGCTCAGTTTCGGCAAAAAAGTTATTGGGATTCCGATTTAAGACCAATTTGCCGATTCGTTGTACGGGCACCAGTTCTTCAGGGATGAGTTTGGTGGGGTCTAATAAATCAAATTCAAAGGAGTGTTCTTCCTCTTCCGATACAATCTGAACACCCAATTCCCATTCAGGAAAATTACCGCTTTCGATGGCTTCCCATAAATCACGACGATGAAAATCAGGGTCTTTACCCGAAATTTTCTGAGCTTCATCCCAACAAACCGAATGAACGCCTAAAAGAGGCTTCCAGTGAAATTTGACAAAATGGGATTCGCCAGCCGCATTAATAAAACGAAAAGTATGGACTCCAAACCCTTCCATCATACGTAGACTGCGGGGAATGGCGCGGTCGCTCATCACCCACATAATCATGTGCATGCTTTCAGGCATTAACGAGATAAAATCCCAAAAGGTATCGTGTGCCGAAGCCGCCTGAGGCATTTCATGATGCGGTTCAGGCTTTACGGCGTGAACTAAATCTGGAAATTTCATCGCATCCTGAATAAAAAAAACAGGTATATTATTGCCGACCAAATCATAAATACCTTCTTCAGTATAAAACTTGACAGCAAAACCTCTAACATCTCTGGCCAAGTCAGTAGACCCTCGTGAACCTGCCACCGTGGAAAAGCGCACAAATACAGGTGTTATGGCTTCAGGGTCTTGGAGAAAAGCGGCTTTAGTGTACTTTTCCATCGATTTATAGACCTGAAAATAGCCATGAGCCCCCTCGCCGCGCGCATGTACAACTCGTTCGGGAATGCGTTCATGATCGAAATGAGTAATCTTTTCACGTAAGATGAAATCCTCTAGCAGTGAAGGGCCTCGAGCCCCTGCTGTAAGCGAATTTTGATTATCGTTGATTTTTACCCCTTGGTTGCTGGTTAAAAATTGGTCTTGCCCATCTGCGATATTTTTTGAAAGATCCGCCTGTTTTTCAGTCTGTTGTTTGTGGTCGTTGGGAGTGTTCATGGTGCGTGGAGTTAATATTTAGAAACCTAATTTGTGAAAGTTTTCATGTTCCAAATTATTCGTCGGCTTCTTCGTTGATGGCACTTTCGGCAATTGCCGACAATTTGGTATCAGCAACTTTTTCTTCCTCTAAGGTTTCAGTCAAAAGCTGAACAGCTTCGGTTTTGCCCAAGGTTTTGGCAAATGCGACAAGAGTACCATAAGACGCAATTTCATAATGCTCCACTTTCTGACTTGCCGCAATGATGCCCGCATCCCGAACGACTCCCTCCTGTGTACTTTCGATGATTATCTCTCCCTCCTTAATTAACCCCTCGATAGCTTCGCATTTTTTAGCTTGTGGCTTTACGCCCAATAGGTCAAACACTTGTTCTAGGCGGTTAACATGCCCTTCTGTGACGGATAAATGTTCTAAGATTGCATCTGATAAAATGGCAGAAGTTGCTTTGTTGGCCATTTTGGGAAGTGCTTTTGTAAGTGCTTTTTCTGCATAGTAGATATCTTTTAGGCTATCTTCAAATAATTCCCGCAAGCCAGTGGCTACTTCTGTTTTTTTTGAATTCGTTTTCATTTTTGGAAGAATTTTGGGTGGAATAAAATGGATGGTTATATTTAAATTTTCCTTTCCCATGCCCTGAAAAGTTTGTTCCAAAGATTACATTCGTAGCTTTTTTTTTTTAATAAATGCTTCTGCTGGTCTTTATTGGGGATGATTTTGCCAAAAACATTAAAATTCTATAATTAATCGAGGTACAATTTAACATGTTGGGGCTGGGGAACCTCTACCTCATTGGGCATCTACAACCCCAAAAAACTATATTGATAAAGAATGGAATAATTTTTTTGTGAATTAGGGCCACAGAGTGAGTCTTTCGCATTCATGAATTTATTGGCTGCTGGGAGACTGACTTATTGAATGAGTAGTTTAAAAAATATCTTTTATCCATCTAGCTTGAAATCTGTTTTCCCTTTAATAAAAGCCATCAATTAAGCAAATGGAGCAAATTTCTGTTAAATCTTCTTCTTTGAATTCGGTAGGTTATGAAGGAACTACTTTAGAAATTGAGTTTCATGATGGTTCTCGCTACCGCTATTATAGAGTGCCTCTGCATGTGTATCAAGGGCTGATAAACGCGGAATCGTATGGCCATTTTTTTAATGAATATATTGTGAATTCTTATCGCTCTCGTAAAATAAAAGGACGTTAAATGCCCCTATTATTTATTTAACTCATGGTTGAGTTACTGTTTAATTTTTAATGATAAACTCTGATGACATCTAAACAAGTATACGGTGTACAGGGCTTATCAGGGTTTTACCCCCCCCTAGGTGGGCCGCCCTGGGGCTAGAGCTGCCCCTCCCTCTTAAGAGGGAATTTTACTTCATTCCCCTCCTTGGAGGGGTGCCCTGAAAGGGTGGGGTGGGTGTTCGACCAGCTTTAAAATAATGCAAATGAATTTAAAACACCTATTTAACTTAAGGTGCCCTTTTTATTAATTAACTCAGCAAAGTACCGATCTAAGGCGGAGTCGAGAGCGGGGAGAAAATCCCCTTTTTCGCTCCCCAAGGCGTAATAAAGGGGCCGATAGGGTAAGGGTGTGACTCTTTTTCGATGCCACAAATGGGCATTTTTGGAAACAGCCGTAATCCGGCGATTAATTTCTCGAATAAATTCATCGCATTTTACTTCCCCTTGATTACTCAAATGCCAGATACCGCTTTCATTATCAATTAATAAATCTAGGGCCATATTTACCAAATCGGGCGTATACGTAGGCGAGATGACTGTACGCTCGGTATCTGCAAAAGAATTATTATCTTCTAAAGAGTTCAAAATACTGTAAACCGATTCACTGGATTCCCAAGGACTGAAGCAAAATCCAGTGCGAACAATTAATGCTTGACAACTACTATTCACGGCCATTTTTTCTACTTCAACCATGTTTTTCCACAGTAAACTTTGGGGCATTACATCATCACTTTCTAGGTAGGGATTAATCTTGGTACCATCAAATACCAACACCGAGGAAAAGGTAAGTAGTTTTATATCGTATTTCTCACACGTAGCTATTAACTGTCTAATCTCATTTACATAAGGTACACTATAATCAATAATTCTATGTACTCTGCAATAGTCGGTGGCATTTACAATAGCCCAAGGTTTATAGAGAAGAATCCACTCCTCTAAATTAACACCGACACCTCCATTCATCCCATGAAGGTTGATTATTTTGTATCTGATTCCCCGCTGATGTAAACTTACTTCAAATGCACGGCTTAATGAGCCTTTATCTCCTATCAATAAGAGGGGGTGAGAAGCCACATCCGTAGGACCTTCTTTTTTTCTAGGCGGCTGATGCACAAATCTGCTTTCTTTTTGCCACCACCCTTTTTGTTGTAGCACGGGATGATGAAAGGGTGTCTTGGTGCTCAATGCCTTTACAAAGTGCGCTAAGGCAGTTTTTCGTGGAGTAGGCGAGCGCAAATCAAAAATCCCCGATTCGTATTCACCATTGGGTTGGGTAAGCAATTTATTCCAGCCGTAAGCCCCTAACAATGACCATACACTAAGGGCCTTTATGGTCACATTCTCTTGGTTCAATTCTACAGAGATATCCCAAACCTGTTTTAACCACCGCATCTGCTCCTCCCGAGTACAATGCAAATGAACTTCAGTCAACGCGATGTCCTGGGCATAGCGATGGTGAAGTTCTTGCAGTAGTATTTTTAAGCCAGAGGGCTGACCGTGATCAATACGAATAGCTTCAATATCTACGTAACTATCTTTGCCATTACCGCCATGAAGATAGGAGGGGTACAAAGAAAGGTTATCGTCAAGATAACGTTCTGAGGTAACATAATGATTTACTCCCAATAAATCTGGAGGACAAGGGTTATCTGAAAAATATAGCAGCGTTTTTTGGGGGATACCTAAGTACAAGAAATAATCCCACAAGGGATGATGACGATTGAAATTACCAATTAGAAAATCATAAGTCAACCACCGACGTTGGTTTTCAAAGTCGGCTTGATATTGCAAAGAGGGGGTACTATAGGTTTTGGATAAATCTTCGGTTTGAATCAACTTTGCGTCGGGATTGATTTTCCTGATTTCTTGCATTGAAAGCACAATGCCCTTTAACTGATTCAACAATATTTTTGCAAAAACCACACTATCTTTGGCATGGGGGTGCCACAAACCGTATAGTCCTGCAAAACGTGCCGTTGTTAACGGCTCATTGATGGGCTTATAATGGGTAAGCCACGGAAACCGCTTGGCTACTTGTTTGGCAAATTCGCTTAGCCCCTTGGAAAAACCATCATCTAATAAATGAGTGAAAGGAGGACCACTCCCGTGATGAAGCAGTCCAACTACGGGTAAAATAGAAAGAGAACGTAATTTGTTTAGCCCTGATGCTGCCCAATCCCACTGAATGGAAGATGCTAGTTGGCGCTGATGACGTTCCCAAAGCATTGGAAAATGGAAGGCCTTTATCCCCAGCTGTGCAAACTGGTCGAGATCATTTGAACGTTCATAATGTCGACTTTGGGATAACTGATCAATATAAATATCGCCTACCCGATTATAACTACATTCTATACCAGCCCAAATATCTGGTACGAAACTATACGTATTGTTAGGCGTCATACACTATTTTTTAAAACCGATAATGCCTCTATCTATGTTAGGTAATCGCCGCTGGTGAATCTGTAGGCTGTAAAATAGCCTTATGGCTTTCATTATTTTGGAAGATAGGTTCCTTTTTTATTCTTAACCGATGGCGTACCAAAGCAGCCATACTGGCCCAAGTATTATCCCAAGAATTATCCTGAAGAAAAGTATCTACTTGTTGTAACCAGATTTGCTTATCTGTATTGGTCAGCTCTTTCTGGGCGCATTCGATAAATTCTTCGGGGGTTTCTGCAATATTGACTAAGCCATTTTTTCCGTACATATCAACCACATCTTTAATGGGTGTAGAAATGACTGGTTTACCTCCCGCAAGGTATTCGGGGGTTTTAGTAGGACTAATATATCGAGTGGATTCATTGAGGGCAAATAGGCAAGTAGCTATATTCCAACCTGCCAAATAACGCGGTAATTCTTCATATTTTTTGCTGCCTAAATAATGAATGTTAGCTTCTGTGGGTAGACTATCAGGATCAATTTTGACAATGGGACCAATAATAACAAAATGCCATTGTGGGCGCTGTTGCGCTACCGCTCTCAGCAACTCTGTATCAAACCGCTCATCCACGACTCCGTAAAAACCAATACGTGGGTAAGGTATAAGCGATTGGTCGGAGGGGTCTTGACAGTCCTGCCGCGCTTGGTTAAAGTGGGCTTTATCAATGCTACTAGGAAAACAGTAAACAGCTTTATGAATCTTTTTTTTAGCTTCAAAAATGCTAGGTCCTCCCGTAAAAACTATATCAACCTTGGCAAAAAGCTCTTTCTCTTTTTGTTTCAATTCGACTGGGGCAAATTTAAAGGCCGATAGTTCATCCATACAATCATACACGACAAGTCGGGGCCGAAAAAGGTTGCTGATATCTAAGGCTAAGGGGGTGTAGTACCAGAATATATAGTTTTTGATTGATTGTTGATAAAACAATACTTTTAACAATTTTTTTTGCCTTTCCACCAAACAAACTAGAGAAGAGGATTGTAAAAAGGGAGTAACAATCCAAAGGTTTTTTTGCGTAGTATTCAGCTCTATTTTATCAATACCTTCGTGGAAGATGGGCTCTTCAATAAAAAAAACGCGAGAATGCTGAGCAAATCGACTCAGCAAATGCTGTGGTCTTTGATAGACAAAATTCCATCGTAAATGAGAAAAACATACAATGTCGGTTAGTAATTGTTCCATAATAATACTTACTAAGATAATAGTGGTACATTTTTTAGTTCATGGCCGTTAAAGTAGATGGAGAGTAGCCGAAAGTGAGAAAAGGGTTGTCTATTGCTTTGAAACCAACCTCTAAAGGTTGGTTTCAAAGCAATAGACAACAAATTACTATTTTTCTTTTTTGCTGGTTTTATTAGAACCAGTCTCACCGTCGGCCGTGCTTTTACTTTGCGACCGTTTGTTTTTGGAAGTGCCTTCGTTGGGGTTCTGTTTAGAACCAGTGTTTTGAGACCCTTTTGGAGAATCGTCTTTTACAGATTTAGTAGCCATAACGTTAGTATTTTTGAGTAAAGAAAATTATTTGACCCTCTTCCTAAAATATCAATGCCACAATTAGCTAACAGAGGTTTTTCTTAATTTTTGGGACTTTTCATTCCCGATGGGGCAAGAGTTCCTCACTTTCATTTAGCCACTTTTCCCAGTGTACGCACTTACTCTTTTCCCGTTTGTGAATGGGGTGCATCTACTGCTTTGGATTCGGGAGAACCTTTCTGCCGAAGGTAGATAGTTAAAAATACGATGGATAGAACTGCTAAAAATTCACTTTGCCAATTCTGAAAGGATTCAAACCAAAAGCGGCTCCCTTGAAGATAAGTGGGGAGCGGTTCTATAAACAGATTTTCTTTACGTTGCTCACGGCAGTATTCTGAATAACTCCCGTAAGCGTGCATGATGAATGAAAAGAGAAAAAGAAATGTGTAAGCGATTATCAAAGAATTTTTATAGAGATTTAGCCAAATTCCCCCTTTTTTAACAGGCCAAGGGGCTTCAGGATGAGGGGTGGGTTCTTTATCTTCGCTTTCTTTCTTATCTAAAGCCTTCGACTCTGCAGATCCTTGCTGACGTAGATGTATGGTAAAAAGCACATAAACAATCATTTGAAAAAATTCACTTTCCCAATTTTCAAACGTAGTCGAAAGAAAATGACCAGTGGATAAATACTCCCAAAAAGACACAGAAAGCGAGCCCGTCTCCTCTAACTCCTTGTTGTACTCATGCCAACCCGTAAAGGCTTGGCCAAACCACATTATAAGAAAACAACTCAATAATGCTAGGGATAAGCTATTTCGGTGTATAAAATGAACTCGCGTTTTCATACTCGTTTTTTACAGTTGCTTTAAAGAATTATTCCACAACATGCCTTTGGAATACTTTTTTTAGCCTACTGAGAAACTACCTATAACAAATATGAATGCGCTAGTAACTTCCAGCCTACAACCCACCCTGAGTAAAGAAATAGCTAATAATATTACGTATATTAGCTATAGTTATAGAGGATTAGAGAAATTAAAATATAAAATAGCACCCATTGCAGGGGAGGATAGTGGTTGAATATAACCTTATCTTTTGCTCATTGTTTTATCGTGTTTTGAAAAAAATCGGTTACTCATTCAGGCAGCTATTCAACATTCTTACCCTGATTTTAACACAATAGAACATAAGCACAAAAGCGTCGCTCTCTTAGGATTATTGGTAGCTGGTTCGAGAAGTTCTAGGCTACTTTATTTTCAGGACTAACTAATGCTTTATCCCAAATCAAATTTCTGAGCGTAGACAGCCATCTCGTATAAAAGGTGAATCTTGGTAAGTGTCTGATTTGAAATAAGTTATATGGCCTTTGTGTATAAGGCGTTTTTTTTTAACTTTGTCTACTCTTCTTTTCTCTGGAGAGGATAATACACAATTAGAGGCTATGTCTTTATAGAGAGAATTGCTCTCAGCCCCTTACTTTTCCCTGCTTTATCTATTAAATCATGAATTTTGCTGTATGGTTACAGGGTGTAACCATGTATTACCATTTAAAGTATTTAATGTTATGAAAAAAACTCATGTATTACTAATCGATGATGACTTAGATGAGCTGGCCTTTTTTTTGATGGCTATGGATGAAATGCCTGATATTTTTAAATGTACCTACGTAAGCTCAGGCCATGAAGCCTTGAAACTGCTGGATGAAATAAGGCCTGATTTCATTTTTATTGATATGAATATGCCCCGGTGGAATGGATTGGAATGTATTAAGGCGATTAAGAAAAATAAAGAATATGATTATATACCTCTTATTCTTTATTCGACTTCAATTGATGAAAAATTAGAACAAGAGGCTCACACTTTGGGGGTGGTTAAATGCTTAAGAAAGCCTTTTTCTCTGGGAGTTTTAGTACAACAACTTAGACATATAGCTAACATACCCAAAAATTTACTTCAGATATAGGTTTCAATAAGTGAGTACTGATAACATTTAAAGTGATAATGGCATGAAAAATGAGAAGGGGGGCAACAATGCTCAGCTGATACCCAAATTGCCGATTGAAGGAATAAAGATTCTGAAAACGTTGGTTACTTACAAGGGAGTGGAAATTCTCCACAAGCGGCTAATATCATTACAACTTATAGAAGATTGGACCTTACGCTTTTATGCTCTCCCCGATACCCCCACTAACCGTCTCTACGTATACATCCAATTAGTGCAATACTTCAGAGAACGCGGGATGTGGCTGGGTAATTTCATTATAATACCAGATGAAATCTTCCAACGACTCTGTGACCCGTAAGTGGGGCATTTAACTGGGTAAAAGGGAGATTGGATACCAAGCGATTGGTCGTGGAGCGGAGCATTGCCTGGACAATTTTTTTTCGGCGGAGTGTCAAAGACTACGAGTGCACACTATCTTCCGCTCTGGTGGACTGGTTCGGTTGGATGGCTACTTTTCATTCAACTGATGCTACAACGGATTAAACCAAAGACCCCAATATAATTCCCCAACACGCTCTTAAAGTTAATAAACATAATCACTCAGTAGTGTGTCAAGATTTTTTAAAAGCCTATTTTGAAATTTGACTATTTGATTAAATTGTATCTCTAAATCATTTTCATTATCTCTCATAAAGTCCACTTTAATGTCCATAAGTGTTTTATTTGGATCAAGTGGGTGTATTCGAAATATTAAAGTGTAATTCACTTTTGTTCGTAATTTTTTTTGACCTATCAACCTCCTAGGTATAAGCTGTTCTATTGATTCTTGAGCCCAAACTTTATTGACAGATGCATCAATTAAATTATATTTCGACTGATTAAATATGAAAAAATTTTTTATTTTTGGAACAACCATACTTTGTGATAAATTATATGAGCGCATCGCAAGATTAAGGCCAGAAATAACTATTCTAATATTTTTTATTTCAGACTCTAAATTGACATACTGCTTTAATGAGTCCTCCAATTGAACAACCTTTGTGTGAAGATTGTGTATATTTATATTATACTGATTCACTAAAGTGTTTTTCTCATTAATGCTTTTGTTTAAATCAGTATGTGTATCTATACTATCTTTTTTTAGTACAAAAATCTTATTGATTAATAGTCGGTTTTGCGTACTTAAAGCTGTATTTTTTCTTTTTAAAAGCCTGTTATTTTTTTCAATCCTCTTTACTTTTTGCTTTAAGAG
>JAIXPV010000533.1 GCA_027486105.1 Runella sp.
AAGCCCGCAGCATCATTGAATTTATGCGCAAAAACGACGGAGAAAAGTGAGTGGGCAGTTTGCAGTAAGCAGTAAACCGTTTCCAGTAGTTCAGGATAAGGTCAGACGGTAGTCAGACCGGGTCGACCAGACCGAAAGTATAAACATCAAAACAAATAACTCAATGAAAATCATTAATATCAGAAATATCGCTTTAGCGGTGCTTACAGGAGGCTTTTTTGCCTGCAAACCCGACAATGCCGGCAAATCTGGCGGCTCCGAACTCGCAGGCGACGCCGCCCAAAAAGTGTACGTGGCACCTGGTAAGCACGATGAATTCTACAATATTGTATCGGGTGGATTCAACGGACAGCTTTCGGTCGTGGGGTTACCTTCGGGCAGGGTATTGCGCATTATCCCTGTTTTCTCCCAATTTGCTGAAAATGGCTGGGGGTACAGTGAAGAAACCAAACCCATGCTCAATACCTCGCACGGATTTGTGCCATGGGATGACTCTCACCACGTGGCGCTTTCGACCACCAACGGAGAGCACGACGGCAAGTGGGCATTCATCAACGGCAACAATACGCCACGCATTGCCCGCGTCAGCCTTTCTACTTTCCGCACCGACGAAATCATCGAAATTCCAAACTCAGGCGGCAATCACTCCTCGCCATTTATCACCGCCAACTCCGAGTATGCCGTGGCTGGAACCCGCTTTTCGGTACCACCCGATGCT
Source organism: Runella sp. (assembly GCA_027486105.1). Classification (GTDB taxonomy): domain Bacteria; phylum Bacteroidota; class Bacteroidia; order Cytophagales; family Spirosomataceae; genus Runella. The sequence continues at coordinate 719 of JAIXPV010000533.1, forward strand.
AATGCCGACGTATCTATCAATAGTTTTAAGCAAAACTTCAAAGGCTACATAAGCTTTGTTAGCATCGACAAAACCACGGGGCGTATGGCTATTAAGTTTCAGTTGAAAACCCCAGGCGTAAGTTTTGACTTGGCCCGCGCTGGAAAAGGCAAATCCGACGGTTGGTTTTTCTTCTCGTGCTACAACACTGAGCAAGCCAATTCTTTGCTAGAAGTGAATGCTTCGCAAAAAGACAAAGACTTTATTTTGGCCGTAAATTGGAAAAAAGCCGAGCAATATTTAGCCCAAGGCAAAGGCAAGAAAGAAGCAGCGAAGTTTGCCCACAACGTTTATGACGAAAAAACGCACTCCGCTACTTCGACAATCATCAACGAAGTAATGACACTCGACCCCAAAGAGTGCCCAGACATGCTGTACTTTATGCCTTGTCCTAAGTCGCCGCACGGCTGCGACGTCGACCCAACCGGTAGCTACATTGTGGGTTCGGGCAAATTGGCCGCCGTCATTCCCGTATTTTCGTTTGACAAAATCCAGCAAGCCATTGCCGCGAAAACATTTGACGGCAGCTTTGACGGAATTCCCGTCTTGAAATACGAGGCTGTGTTGCACGGAGAAGTGAAAAAACCAGGTTTAGGGCCACTACACACCGAATTTGACGGACAAGGAAATGCCATTACCTCCTTCTTTGTTTCGTCTGAATTGGTAAAATGGAACCTCCAATCTCTCGAAGTACTTGACCGCGTGCCCACCTACTATTCGGTAGGCCACCTCTCGATTCCCGGCGGCCCCACCTCCAAGCCACACGGAAAATACGTGATTGCTTACAACAAAATCACCAAAGACCGCTACCTACCTACGGGCCCTGAATTGACCCAATCGGCACAGTTGTACGATATTTCAGGGGAAAAAATGAAGCTATTGCTTGACTTCCCCACCATTGGTGAGCCGCACTACGCCGAAGCCATCCCCGCCTCTTTGGTGGAAAAGAACTCGCGGAAGATTTTCAAATTGGAAGAAAACAACCACCCATATGTAGCCAAAGGAGAAAAAGAAGCTAAAGTAGTACGTAAAGGCAACGAAGTGCACGTGTACATGACCTCCATTCGGTCGCACTTTACACCCGATAATATTGAAGGCATAAAAATGGGTGACGACGTTTATTTCCACGTCACCAACTTAGAGCAGGATTGGGATGTACCCCACGGATTTGCCGTACGCGGTGCCAATAATGCCGAAATCCTCATCATGCCCGGCGAAACTTGTACCCTAAAATGGAAACCCGCCAGAGTAGGTGTAACGCCAATCTATTGCACCGACTTCTGCTCGGCACTCCACCAAGAGATGCAGGGATACGTGCGCGTATCACCAGCTGGCAGCAAAATTCCCCTCTCGTGGGGAACGGGCAAAAACCCAACGGCTGAAGCAGAACAAAAAGTGGCAAAACGCTAAAAAATGGTTGCGTCAGGGTAACATTCTCGACCCTGACGCAATTCAAACATACTTCGATGAAACCAATCCACAACATCTCAAGGGCCAGCATAGCGGTAGCTTCGTTGGCATTGATTGCGACCTATTTCGTTCCGCTTTGGCGCATTGATCTATGGGCACCACAGTATCCCGAAGGCTTAGTTATGAAAATTTGGCTTTCCAAATTATCGGGTGATGTAGAAATCATCAACGGGCTCAACCACTACATCGGTATGGCTCATATTAAAGAAGAAATGTTTCCTGAATTTAAGATATTACCTTATGCAGTAGGCTTTTACATCGTATTCGGGCTGCTCACGGCTTTGCTAAAAAACCGAAAAATGTTGGTCAGTTACTTCGTACTGATTGTGTTGGCAGGTGTTGTGGCACTGTATGATTTCTGGAAATGGGGCTATGAATACGGCCACAACCTCAGCGACGACGCTCCCATCAAAGTGCCCGGCATGGCGTATCAGCCACCGCTTATCGGCTACAAAGAATTACTCAATTTTGGCGCGTATTCGATGCCCGACGTGGGTGGATGGGTGTTTGTGGCTCTGGGTGTAGTAGTGGTTTTGGTCATTATTTATGAATTCTATTTTTCAGAAAGACTTAAAAAACCGTTTCAAAAATCTTCAATCAAGCCCGCAGTGCTTTGGGCAATCATCAGCTTGGGCACGATTTCGCAAGGCTGCACCCAAACCACTGATCCGATTCGGTACGGAAAAGACGCCTGCGAATTTTGCAAAATGACCATCGTAGACAAGCGATACGCCGCCGAAATCGTCACCGACAAGGGCAAAGCCTTTAAATTTGACGACCTGAGCTGCATGGTAAAGTACATGAAAGCCAACAAATTGGACGAATCAACGCTAGCATTTTTGGTGGTCAATGATTACAGCGCTCCCGGCGAATTAATTGACGTAAAAACGGCGGTTTTTCTGAGCAGCAAAGATTTTCGCAGCCCGATGCGGGGCGACGTGGCGGCATTCAGTCCAAAATCCTTTGCCACCGCCAACAAAGCCGAGTTTGCCCAAGCCAAAATGCTGACCTGGAAAGATGTATTTGCCATTTTTTGATTTTCAAACATGAAACGCACGCTCAACCCTCATTTCCCGCGCTTGCTCCATCGGCCTTTTGTTTTGATGATGTGCATAGGAGTGTTTCTATCAACTGCGCTTCATGCCCGGACGTGGGTGGTTAGCCCAAAGCAAAGCATCAGGCAAGCCATTGCGGAAGCGGCAGCTTATGATACAATCTTCATTCAAAAGGGCATTTATCGTATCAATACTGTTTTGATTAATAAGCCTTTAACCATCATTGGGCAACATTTCCCCGTACTCGACGGTCAGTTTAAGAATGAGATTTTTACCATTACCGCCAATGACGTTACCATCCAAGGCTTGCATTTTGAAAACGTAGGTATGACGAGCATGATTGATTGGGCAGCCATTAAGGTCCTGGAATCCAGCAACGTACGTATTATCGACAATCGCGTCCGAAACAGCTACTTTGGCATTTATCTTTCGGCCTCCGACCATTGTTTGGTACAAGAAAACGACGTGCGGGGCAATCCTAAAGAAGAGCAAAATACGGGAAACGGCATCCACGCTTGGAAATGCGACAGTATTCGGATTGAAAACAACCGAGTAGCGGGCCACCGCGACGGAATCTATTTTGAGTTTGTGACCAATTCCGTCATCCAACGAAATTTTAGCCATCAAAACATTCGATATGGCCTACACTTTATGTTTTCGCATAAAAACGGCTATTTCTACAACACCTTTCGCCAAAACGGAGCAGGGGTCGCCGTCATGTACACAAAGTTTGTGACCATGAAGCACAACATTTTTGAGCAAAATTGGGGGGGCGCAGCCTACGGGCTATTGTTGAAAGACATCTCCGACAGCCACATTGAGCAAAATACATTCAACATCAACACCATCGGTGTGTACATGGAAGGATGTAGTCGCTCGGTGTTTTCCAA
>JAIXPV010000229.1 GCA_027486105.1 Runella sp.
GTGATTAACACCAGCCAGTGTGCGAAAATGAATTCCTGGCACTTTTGCCTGCTCAAACCCTTCACTTACTCCTCCTGCTCCGCAAAAAAGGTCTGCTATAAGTATAATAATCATTTCTTTTTAGGTATCTGTGTAACCCAAGCCGTTCAACAGTCCTGCTGACGGCTCAGGAGACACATATCTGGGTTAGGTAAGTTCATGGTTCGTATCTTAAAAACTTCGCATCTGGGTGGTCTGCCAGAAAGCGCTCAACTCCCTTGGGGTGAACGATAGCGTCATAGCATTTTGTGGTGGCGGTGGCAGGTACGAAGTATCTGGGACGCCCTTGGTCGGAACGTATACGGCCAGTGTAAACTAGGGTGCCATTTTTGATTCCTGACGAACCCATGTTGTATTCTGCTGGTATATTTTGAGGTTGCATTTTGGTATATTTTAAGTGGCATACATCAATCTCAAACTTCAGTCTTTCGCCAATCTGACATAACAGCATATATTATGCTAATAATACATAATACAGAGTAAAAAAAAGGGACAAGTTGACTGATGTACTGCCCATCGGTGAGTCCTATTTTTTGCACAAGAAAAAAGGTAATATCTGGCGTAAAATGATCAAGTACCCAGGCCCCAATTAAACAGGTTGCTATCACTACGGTCATTGCGTTAAGGAATCGGTTCATCGTTTTGAAAAGGTCTAAGATTTGGATTATAAGGATAAAGGGGAGCGCAACAAAAAAGGCAAATGTTGCGCTAACGGCAACAGCAAGTGCCAAAAAAATCATAATTAATCTCATGCTTGTGACATCGCTTTTTCAAACAATGTCGCTGGAGTGGATTGTTCAGCTTTTTTCAACTGCTTTCCCATCATGTGACCGATAAGGTCGGATGCGCGTTGTAGGGATGCTACGTCTTGCTTTGCAGCGTAGTTGAGCATACATTCAATAACAGCGCCTTGGGCGTAGTCAAGTCCGTGACTGTCAGCGATTTCTAGTGCGGTAATTTTTGCCATGGTTTTATGATTTGTGATTAACGGTTTCGAGTAAATAAGAATCTTTGTGGGCAGTACCCAGAATTTCTATCCAGTTAACATCTAACAGGTACAACGGAATATATTCACTGTCTGGCGACTTGAGCATATAGCATCCATTGATGTAATGTAACTGAGAAATCCAGTAATCATAGGACCGATAGGGGTGGTCCAAAGGGTCTACACCCTCAATGTTCTGGATGGCCTGTTCTATGGACCCCTCAAACTTTGCAATGTAGAAGTAAGCCACTACATCATTCTGATACAAGGGTTTTTTCTTGATGTCTAGGTGGCTTACAAACTCATCCATCACCACCTCGTCAAAATAAAAAGTGTGAGGTGAAAGGTCTGGATTTTCATTTTCCACCACAACAAACCTGTTTCCAAAATCCACCAACTTCACCACTGGATAAATGGTGTTTTTGGCGGGATGATAGACCCTAAAGTAGGAAATGTGGCTAAAATCAGGGACTGAAGACATATATTTTATTTATAGAGGCTAATTGTGCCGTAAATATACTATATTAGTATTTTAAATGCAAATATTTACATATTAAATGTGAAAAAATATGACATACGATGGTTGCTTAAAGGATATATACAAAGAGAAGATGTTTGAGAAATTGGAGGAGATAAAAAGGCTGAAAGGTATAATTAACCGTACCGTCGCCAACGAAGGGGTGATGACCAAGGAAGATATGGTGGAATGGACATCAAAGCCCGACCTTCCCCTAAAAGATTTAGGTGTAATAATTGAAGAGTGAACAAAAAAAGCAGCGGGACTCCTGCTGCTTTTTTTAATTTAACTAACCTATGAGAAATCGTCAAGAATTAACCCAATCCATGATTGCGTCAAATTTTTCCGCTCCAGTGCTAGAGCCAGACAACGTGAACTCACTACTCAAACCTCTTGCAACCAACTTGCCTGCGTGGTTTATCGTAAGCAGTCCTGCGGTTTGGTCCCAATGAGCAGAGATAAGGGATTTGTCGTATGACGCCTATTCTGGGCCATCGGTTATTGTCATCTGCTCTGTGCCGAGTGATATTGTAATCATTATTCGATGATGCTAAAAAGTTCTGGATAGTTACCCTCTGCTCCACCTTCGATACTTTCAATGAGCGAGAACGGGATTTTGTCGGGGGTAAAATCAATTTCCTCGTCAAGGAGCGCATTAATTTGTTCGTTGAATTTGTGAGCCTGCTCTTTTTGTAAAGTTATAGAGCCGTCTTCCGCTTGCTCTCCCAGTTCCTTGATAAGGGCGTCTCTGGATTCGTCAAAAGGCTTGGTGTGAACAACCAAGGTTTGACGAAATTTATTCAACTTGTACTTGGTTGTCAAATTCATTTTGTGGGACGCAAATAGGGCATCTACCTCGTTTCTTAGCACAACAATCTGTGATAGCTTCATAGTAAAAAATTGGTTTTAAATTGATTTTTCTAAGTGATTTGGGTCAATAAAGTCTAGGGTATCACCAGTGGTTTTGCCGAATCCAGTAAGATTATTGACCCGATTGTTTACGCCTAAGCCCCTGGACATAGTTTCTAAACCTCCGAAGGGATGTATGCTATCATCTTTGATCCATACATCATTCCAGAAGTCTCCACCGGTAACGTTTCCCAAAACATCAACACCGATAGCGACTCTTTTGAAATAGGCGTTTAGGTATCGCAGGCCCTCCCTTGGCCCCTTTTTGGCAATTGCCCTAACGATGGTGTAAATCATCAAAAATGGCGAAAACAAGTAGGTTAGAATAACAGCAATGATGGCAAGTAAAAGGCCCATACTTTAAGGGGTTGGGTTTAAAATGTTATTTAGCACGTTAGTGTCCACCTCCAAGACAAAGCCCTGCAAGTCTCCGCGAAACTTAAACATGGCAAGCAGTGAGTTTACAGTTGCAATGTTCTCCGAAAGTGCTTCGTGTGATGACAAAGGATGTACAGCCCAAGTGGGTATAGCCTGATTTGAGTACTCATACACAAAGTCAGTTACCTCTTCTGGTCTGCCAAGTTCTATACTCTCGGGTAGAATTTGACGTCGAACAATCTTGTATGAAGATTGTTGGCAGACCGTTTCGCCGAGCGGCTCGGGAAGGTTTGTTACCAGTCTCCCTCCCATACTTTCAATTATCAACCAATTAGGTTGAGAAGTCATGGGGTGCTGAGGATTTGCCTTCAAAGGGATTGCGAAATAGCTCGCTTGATACAATCTTTTGTCTACGGTTGGCATATCTTTTTTTATTTTAAAGTTGTTGATAATTAGAAAGTTGCTACCGTTGCTTTGACCCATGTGTCGGTTGCGGTACAGATGAATATACCTGTGCTCGTAAACCGAATTTCACCTAAAGTTCCTGTGGATGTTGCGGTGGCTGGTGCGGTATTTAAGGCCGATAACCGAAACTGGGTTGACTTAACTGAGCCATCAACTTGCAGCTTGTTTATCGTGTCGTCGGTATAGGTGCCTGAACCAGTCTTGATTATCCAGTTCCCGGTAGGCTCTTTTATGTCCCCCCACTTTACAGTTCTGGATTTGCTGTTGCTGAACTGTATACCCGTTTGCCCGTACAAATTGATAGTTCCATAATTGTCGCCAACTTCTATTCCTTGGTAGCCACTCTGGTATAAGCTAACTCCACTGTGGTCTATTCTTGTAAGAATTCCACCTGGCCCTTGATGTATTTTGAGAGAGATATTGCCATTGTTCTCCGTTCCAAGATCGGGCTGAGCGTCAAAGCCAGCTTGGGAGCAAATCACAATACTACCCCCATTGGCGTTTACTCCAATTTGTAGGTCGCCTTTTGTGGTGTTATTAAGTTTATGCTTAATCCTTGTCTTTGTCGCTCCGTCAATATATTCGACGTAGTTGGACCAACTGTTTACCCCAGTCCAAGGGTTAGTTGCACTGAGCGAAACCCCACCACCACCGAGCGCATTCCATCCTCCGCTGTAATATTGGTACTGATTTAGGTTGGTGTCGTAGACCAACAAACCAGCAGCAGGTGTTCCGATTGCGTTCTTTTGGCTGGTGTTCATCCGGGGAAAGATTACCCCTTTAGTTGTGGAGTTGAAGGTGACAAGTGCAGAGGCTTCTGCCGAACCACTACCAAAAATTGACGCGCCAGCATTTACGTTAATATCGCCAACGATGCGTGTAAAACCACCGAAATAGCTATTGCCGATATTTACGTATAAAGCCCAAGATGTTCCAATTGAAACGTTAGTGCTTGCTACTGGTGAACCACCTATATAAACCGTTGCCGCATTTGTGTACGCAACACCCGTGTTGGACGCGGTAATTACGGTCGGAAGAATAACCGCTGTTGCTCCGTGCGCCACAGTTCCCGATGCAGCGGTTGTGGCATCAATGTGGGTGTAGGACGGTACATTAATTTTGCTGCCTATCGTTATGCTCATGGCCCCACCTGGGTTGCCCGAACTTAACGAAAGTTTCGTCCCAGTAAATGAGCCTCCTGTGGTTACATTGTTTGCGGTAAGGTTTCCTATAACGTCCGTATTTCCACCGAGTTTGGCAGTTCCATTAACTTCTACAATATACCCGTTATCCACTGGGTTTGGCCCAAAAAACCAACGTCCACTACCAAACATCTTTCCTGCAACGGCATTAGAAAACTGTCGAAACTCTAAACTTGAGTTAGAGTACCGCTCTCTGATAAACTCGACGTTCGCTGCGATAACATAGGCATTTGCAAAACTTCTGGTTTGTTGACCCAGCCCCCCAGTACCATCTGCTAAAGACTGCACCCCTAGGAGTGTAGTAAGACCAGTACTGTCTACGCTAAATTTTGAAGTATGGGTTCCTGACCCATTTGCATTGCTATTTGTTCCAGCGTTAATGAGTAATTTAGGGCCAGTTCCTACCGACTGCTCATAAGGGCTGATATAAAAAATATTATATCCAGCTCCAGATGATTGTGCTATTATAGGCGTAAGCCCAAAAACATTTTGAGTTATACCTGTGGAAGACTGTAATGTTCCTTGTAAACTAACAATGCCTGCCGCGCCAATAATGCCAGTTCCACCAAAATTGTGTAGTATCTTATATCCACCTCCAGCCAAATAGCTAGTGTTCACAGTAGAGTTTCCAATAGAAAGCGCCCTTTCTTGACCAGTTCCATTCTTGTCAAAAAAGATATTATATACATCACTAGCCCAATAATAACGAACCCGCTCCCAGTTTGCGACTCCGTTGTCCATACCAGACGAATTGTTGTATGCGGCTATGCCAGTACTCAAAAGCCCGAGTGTAATTGTATGCGTTGGCAATGTCGTTAGCCATCCAGTTAACCCACTGCTGTTTACCGATACCAAAGAGTTGTGCGTACCAGAATTATCAGCACCAGTATTGGTCCCGACGTCTAAAAGCAAGGTGGTCGCACCGACGCCAGATAAAAACGGAGATACCTTCAGCACAGACACCCCAGCGCTACCAGATTGTTGAATATATGGCGCAATTACCGCACCGTTCTGGTAGGTATTAGAACCATTCAATACCCCAGTCACCCCAAAGATAGAGGTGGCCGTGGATTTTGGATTGGCAATCACCTTCACCCCACCCGCCAAAGCCGCAGCGCTGTCGGTTACAACCAGTCCTTGCGTATTTACGTGAAGAAAGATTGTGCGGTCTTGACCAATCCCACTTTTTTCGGTGGTTAGGTAGTACATTCCGCTGGTCCATCCCTGCTTAAATCTTTCCCAGTTGGCTCCTGTACCATCGCCTAAGTTGTAATGGTAGCGATAAGTGCCAACCAATTGATTGATTGTGCCGCTAATATTGCCACCCGCTTTTGGTAAAGCCAAATCCAAAGCCGACTGCAAATCCGTCTGGTCTGGTAAATTACCACCTATCCCACCCCAAGAAATTGGGCCACCACCACCGCCTCCTGTATTAACCCACGACTGAACGGTCTGAAACTTTTGAGTGCCAGTTGTGGTACCCGTGATGGCAACATTGACCGACAGGGCATCTGCAACCTCTTTACCAAGGTGCTTTATCACGAACTGGTCGGTGGCACTGTTGTACTTGACCGATAGCCCCTGTTTTGGAAAAAATCTTATTTGGTTGCCATCTTCAAGTTGTAAAGAGTTGGCATTTAAGGTGATAGTTATCATTTATATACCTTTTAGCGTTTGTAAACGACTCTATAATCTGTATCAACAGCACTGATAAGAACGGGTACATTCTGCTCGTCGTTGATCACTTCAATTGTGATGTACACCCCTTGTGACACAACCGCACTTTTTAGGTGGGTCATCTCCCTCAATGGGAGTCTAAGGCTTCCATCAATATATCGCTTACGTGGGTCTAAGGTTAGGTCAATGTTGTGCAGTTGCCCCGAAGGATTTATTGAGGCAACACGTATGCTTTTCAGCTTTTTAGCCCCTGCCTCATTCATGTGAATAAGCAGGTTGTCAAAGTAATTTGGATTTAGTACATCCCCTTGCACCGCAAACATCAAAAAGGTGTTTTGGTAGGCACCGTAATACCTCCCTCTTGCGCCATAATGGTGTAGGTGGAGATTGTTACCCTTGTTTATCGGAGCCGACAGTAGATAGTTGTTCAGCTTTCCCATAAAACCAGGCTGAAAGTTGTAGTCATCGGTAAATGCGTTGATTGACTCGTCAAAAGTTGTGGTCAAGTATGGCGCTCCTGGTAGGTCAATACTAACGTACACCTCATTGTGATAGTCGTGGCCGACAATAATTATTCTGGGCACTTGGGTGATAAAGCTGACCAGTCGACAGGTTTCTGAGAACGTGTCATGGCGACCGTAGATGTCGGAAATTGGTTCAAAACCAGCCTGAGAATGTCGGCAAAGTAGGCCAGCCCTGACATCCATCCAGTATAAAGCATTTTTCAGGCGACCTAAACCTCCTCTATAAGTCATTCCATTAAGTTCGGAAACGTAGTCTACCCCCGAAAATGCCTCTCCAGTACCTAAGGTGATAGCTAACCCATTCTGGTTGCTCAGTGCCGCTCTCTCGTCAATCCTTGCTCTCGAATAGCCCGATTCCTGAAAAATGTACAGGAAGTCAAACAAAGTGGCCATGCCTGTAATTTTTCCGTAAAGCCCATCTACGTCCCCGAAGTTACCAGGCAACAATTTACGGTACTGGTCATCGGCTTCGTTGGATAACTTAGTGTTGGACCACACAAAACTGGCTGGCAGGTCATATCTCAGGGTGGTATTGGCTGGCTGAGGGGCGTAAGTATTCGTTGTACGCTTGTTTACCAGCACCCGATTTATACCCCAATCCTCGGGCTGCTGCCGCATGATACCATTGTAATACCGATTCAGGCTGTTATTTAGCAATGTCATCCGGGCCTGAGCAGCATTGGCGGCAAAGGATCGACCGTACCGCATGGCATAGTTTATCACACTCTCAAGGGGTACAATATGCGATATGCTGTAATCGGAATCTCCTTCGTTATACCACATGGGGTACAAACGGGTCATGTCCACAAAATTGGCATAACAGCCCCCACGGTACAACTCAATGTTATTGAAAGTGTAGTTATTGCCTACTCGTACCTGATTCAGCAGGCTTTCGGTGATGGGCTGAAAGTGCCCGATACTCACGTACTCCTGAGCGGCCAAATTGGTTGAACCAGTATTAAGCCCTTGGGGTACGATATAGTTGACAATCTGGGCCGACGTAGTGGTATTAGATTGGGTATCAACCACATCCACATACTTCCAGTCTTTTGCCTTGGCAATCATGGAACCCGTGGCCAACAAAGACCGTACCCACAACCCAGGCAATCTACCCTTTAGGCTAGAATGGAAGTAGTGTTTGTCCTCTTCCTTGCGGTCGGGGTCGTAAACCTCGTACGTCTTGTCAAATTCGTTGTGGTAAAAAAGCAGGGACAGCCTGGTTTCGTTGCCCATAGCAATCTGCCCTTCTACCGAAGATGTTTTGTACTGCTTTACGTAATACTGCTTAGTGTTACCCGACAGTTCCCTGAAAGGATTAACCGCGTCTATGGTATGGCACGATGCCACCAATTTTAGGCGGTGGGTTTCGTTTACCTCGGGTGCTGCACCTTCTACCATAACATCGGGAGCGTGTATAGTAAAGGTGTACGGTTCGTGAAAAAACTCTCGGCAACGGTCGGAGGTTACTGGCTCCGAAATCCAACGCTGGGACTCTTCGCCTTTTTTCAGGCGTTTCCCTTCAGTGATTTCGTGACTGGCCTCAAAGTCGTTATACAGCAGGGGTAACGGCATGGTTGAGTTGTATAAAAACTCGCTGGGGGTACTCCCATTTTGCTTCACGCAAGTGGTTTTTAGGCCCCTAACCGCAGGCACTACAATTCCCTGAAATTTGATTTGGCTGTTGTTCTTGAGCCTTACAATACTGAATCCACTAATAAGCAGGCGTCCGTTGCCGTCAAATATGTCTTGGTGACGAAACGTAATCCCCGACACGTTAAGTCCCAGAATGCGTAATTGGTATTTGCCACCGTTGATTGCAGTAAGATGCGCGTTTTCATATTGTTGTGGTGTAGTATACGACGGAAGTGGCTGAACAAATAATGTGTTCCCTTTGAGGTCATACACAACAACACCAAGGTCTGCGTTATCACCACGCCACCAGCCCTCAAAAAGGTGGGACCACTGCACACCCTTATAATTGGCGTAATCGCCAGTGATTTGGTACACCTCGTTGTTGCCCTCAAAGTTGCGAACTGTTACTGTTGTTGTTTTGGGTGACGAGTTGGTGAGTACATCATTTTCACTACTAAAAGTGGGATACCCAGTCTCGTCGGCATCCATAAAACGATATACTGGGCTTATGTTAAAAGTATCCAACTGGACCTGAGGCTGGACGGGCAATTGAAATCCCCCAACAAACAGCTTTTTCTTGTGAATCCCGAGTGTTGCGGGATTGATAGGAAAAACTGTCTTGGCGTTTAAATACGCAGCGGTTACGTTCACCCCGCCATGACGGGTTAAGGAAAAACTCATGGTGGTGCCTGTAATTTCGGTGCGGTTAAAAAACACAATTTCATCAAACACCACATCGGTGGTAGCATAGGCATAACCTACTCTTATATCTGTCCACCGAGTATCTATGCCCTCGACCGTAAAACGAAATCCAAAATTCGTTACCACATTGGAGGCCCCCATCTTTACCTTGTGGTGGTTTTGGGGCACCAAAGTTTCTCCATGATGAAGAAAGGGAGCGGTTATAGGCGATACCGCAGAATGGTGCCCATCCTTTGTTATCAGCTGATAGAACAGGTGGAAGGCCCCAGATTTAGCCCTGCCCGGTATACGCTCTTGGTATTTGATACGCCCAAATGTAATATCTGACGATGCATTGAACTGGTGAACAGACAGATGCTTTGGATAGCTTACCGTTGCCCCGCAGCTTTGATTGGTGTGGTACGGCACCCTGGTACTACGGTTCGAAAACAGTAGTTCAAGGTTGATGCATCTCAGTTCGTTGCGACCGTCCACCCAGTACACCCTTCGGTTCAGTTCAGATTCAATAGATACCCTAGCTTCAATACAAAATCTAGGGTCCTGAGAGAAATTAAGACGCTTTCCATTGGGATCGTTGCGGTCGTTGTACAGTGTTTTGTAGGTGGCAGTAGGTGCCGCAGCCTCTTGGATGGTCACAACCCCAATTTCACTGTAAGTACCATTGGTAGAAAAAAGCACCAACTCATTATCTACCTCAGCGCTTCCTGTGATGGTATACCCTGGGCAAATAGAAAGTAGGTCTTCGGTGCCTTTGTCGTTAATGAAGGCAAAAGAATTCCCGTACTTTACCCTTTCTTCATAGGGCAAAGTGGTATCATAGGGTTCGACGAAACGAATCCTTCCATTAAGGGCATGGCGATAGGTATCAGGACGTTGGCGGTTGGGGTCCACGTCTTGCACCATACCTGAGTTGAAAGAGTTTCTGGTTCGTGGCATGATTATTTTTTTCTTTGGCCTGTATTTTTATTTCCTCGATGTATAACCGAATAGGCTCTACACTTTTTTGGGAAAACATGGACTGGACAACCATAAACGGCACGCCCATCTCAATAAGTTTTTTGCCAGTTTCGTCAAGTGTACTTTTCTTGATATTGTGCTGGCGCAAGATCGAGTACAACCGCGATACGTCTTTGTGCATCTGTTGCACATTCCTCTTTAAAAGCTTCCTCTTCTTTGAATTGATCATATATGGCAGATGGCTTTAGGACTCTCCTTTGTAATTCAAACTTCCCCAAAAGGCTTGGTGGGCAAAGCTGTCGAAATTCGTCATTGGTTAAGTAGTGAAAGTGTTTTGCACAATCACTAAGAAAGCCCCGGTCCAAAACAATATCTGGCACAATACGATTCTTGCTTATTGCCTCGGCCAACTTTTGGGTCTGTACCGTTTTTGGCTTTATCTTTCCAGAGGTCGTAGCCATAAGCAACCGCCCTCGAAATGTTCCCAACCCTTTAATCCTTACTCCCATCATTCCAGCGTAACACTCCTGGAAAATGACAGGCAATATTGCCAACACTTTTTCGCAGTCATCAGAGTCTACACCCGTCTTCGCTGCAATCGTTTTTATCAACTCAGGAGTGCTCAAAATCTTTTGTTTTACATGGTGTCGACCTTGTGATGTGACATTGCGAATTTGTTGACCTTCTTCTTTCTCACTCATGGGTTTACGTTTTGTAGTTATCACAAAAATATGTTATTTGCACATAAAATATGTGTTTTAGGATTTTTTTTTTATCATAGATGTCCAAAAAGAAGGCGTGGGCTGGCTGGGCCAATTTTACCCCTACCCAAAAGGATGAAGGAAAAGAGAAAAAAACTTCTGTGAAGCACTTTGAAAGTGCGCTCCAGAGGCAGTGCGTAAAGTGGTTTGAATTGCAACACCCTCATTATATGGTATATGCAATACCAAACGGGGGTAGCAGAAGTAAGGTAGAGGCTAAGATAATGAAAGGCGAAGGGGTACTAGCGGCTATACCTGACCTTTGTATCCCAGTTCCCAAAAAGGGTTACGCTTCCCTGTACATTGAGATGAAGCGCCCAGAGGTGGTTACTGTTGACAAAACCCATAAAAAAGGAACGGTTTCGCCTGGGCAAAAGGCTAGGCACGAGCAGCTTAGGAGTTTTGGTAATAAGGTAGAGGTGGCCTGGACCCTTGATGAATTTATGACTATCGTAAACGAGTACCTAAATGATTGATTTTAATAAGCACGGAGAGCCTTTTATTGTGGAGTCAATGCTAAAACTGATTCCACAGGTTTTGGAAATGAACAAAAAAAACCCAGCAATGGCTAAGGCAAACCTCATGTACATTGCTTGTATGGTCAGCTACGGCTCCCCTTGGTTGACCCGCTTTCGGGATTTTAATGAACGCAAAAAGGCTGTCCTAAGCGCTTATTCCAAGCGTCGCATTGGTGCCTCCTACATGACTGCCGACGAGGTGGAAAAAGATTATGTCAAGGAGGCTATGGCGGGATTTAAGGAGTGTCAGAAAGACGAACTGTGGGAGTACTACTACATTCTTCAGGGAAAAATTGACGAGTGCGATAAAGAACTTGGGGCCAAAAATGTGAGCAGCGACAATGTAGAGAGCCAGTCCAAAATTATGAAGCTTCGTAAGGAGACATACAACGAGTTTCTGGAAGTTAGAAAGCAGATTTTCAGTCGACTATCTTCTGGTGACGGGGGTGCTGGGGCAAAAGCCCACCAATTATCTGACATTCAACTGACGTCCACAAAATGATACAGGAAAAGGATACACTCATGGGTTTGGCCCACGACATCGCCAATATTCTAAGTGGTGGGCGTACAACCGACGACAGCCCGTACTCTCTACGACAAATTTTGTGGTGGATGAAAACTACGTACGCTACCTGGCAACAGGCCGAACTGGATAAAGCCGCTGCGGAGGGCCAGCCCCCAAATCCCTACCTTATAAGGAGACACGACTGTTTGGCGGTCGAAGAACTAAAAAATGGCGAATGTCCCTGCGACCCTGGGAACGGAAAGGTGTTGAGGGTGCAAATGCCCGAATTGGCAATGCAGGGCCACGCAGCTTTGCTCCTTTATTTGGGTGGGCAAGGATTTTCTCGCCAATTCAGAAAGGCTACCGTTTCAACAGCCTCGGCCATAGCCAATGCAGGCACAAGATTTCATGGTCCTACCCCAGCGTATTTTTTACTTGGCAAGCACGCCTATATCGTCGTGCCGCCAGAGGACGCTTTGTTGGACCGAGTTTCGGTGGCCTACGTCCCTGAGGACCCCACCGCTTTGGCACCTTCCCCCGCAACCTCCAAAAACCTGAGATTTAACATTTACAGCGCTGCCAATCCTTACCCCCTCCGGGCTGTGGACTACATGAGAAAGCAGGCTCTCAGAATGGAGGGACAAATGATTGTGTACGCCAAACCTAATCTGGACAAAAATAACAACGCTAACCCTGATTAATCATGTACCTAACAATAGATAATGTTATTGCCGAATTGCAGGGTTATGTGCAAAATCCAGACACCGATCTTAACCGGGAAAGTTTGTGCTTGGGTGTAATGTTTGTGCTCCGAGAAATTGGAGTCTCAACCACAGGCGTCCCAAAGCACGTAACGGTTCCCGTTATTGGGGGGATAGCCAAATACCCCAAAGACCTTCTTCGGGTTAATGACCTGAGCCTCAACGGAGAGCCTATGTACGAAGTGCCGTACATTGATTCTGTACTATCTCATCCTGCTGAATACATTCAGCTACTTGACGGGATACAGGTGGCTTGGGACAAAGGGGAAGTTGACCTGACGTACTACGCAGTGGCGACGGCAAACAACGAACCCCTTATTGACGAAATATTCTTCCCAGCCGTGGTGTCACGACTGGTGGCCAAACAAAACAGAAAGAATGCTATCCGAAAAGCACAGGGTATGACCCGTGCTGACGTATCGTTCCAAATGTATTTAGACCAAGACTCAAAAAGTGAGGTGGGAAGAGCGAGAGGGGATGCTAATATGCCTAACCGGGCAAGGTCAAGAAATATAGCGCGTGTAAACAAACGATTCTTCAAAAACGAATGAAAAGCATCGAAGAAATTGAAAAAATGAATAGCACCGACAGTTCTGATTTCAGCAACGTGTCGCTATTCGTGTGGAGTCCTGACCTGAACAAAGACCGCAAAAAGCTACTGGAAAGAGTCCACAAAATTGGGGATCGGCTGTTTAAATTTTTTAAGGGGAGAAACAAAAGTGACGGGGACAGCCCTACACTCAACCCCATGTCAAACTACGACCTATTTGATGGAAAGCTACCAGAGAAAAAATTCGATGGCCTCACCCAGCCGTGGGGTGAAAAAGGGAACGCCCCCCTCAAAGATTATTCGTTTTTCAATGCGCCAATCAACCGTATTGTGGGCGAATATGAAGCGTTACCTTTCCGTTTTTCATGCGAAAAAATTGGCCAACAGGCGGCAGTAGAAGAATTGGATGCGGCGGTGGAAAAAGCCACCGAAAAGACCATGCGTGGACTGGCAGAAATGTTTTCTGAGGCAGG
The DNA here is from genome assembly GCA_027486105.1 of Runella sp. GTDB lineage: Bacteria > Bacteroidota > Bacteroidia > Cytophagales > Spirosomataceae > Runella. The sequence continues at coordinate 13,556 of JAIXPV010000229.1, forward strand.
GGTGGATGTTAGTGAAGAGATGGTGGACCCCAACATATACGTACCAGAAGAAGGAGAAAGCCCTTTGACAGGTACCGAAAAAATTGAAGAGGCGGTGTATGACATGATGCGGTACATCGCTTATCGGTACCGGCTGCAAAAAACATTTGCCCAGTGCCTGAGAGATAAGTGCATTGTACAAGAACAGTATATTGAAATCACAGAAGGTAAGGAGGACCCTATACCCACAAGACACGACCCAAGGTCTATCGCTTGGATTGGCGACATTTCCGACAATAACCTAGAATCCTGCGATTGCGTGGGCGTAATCGAGTACCAAACTGTGTCCAAAGTAGTGGAGAATTATGGTGTATACCTCAAAGAGGATGGTAGCTACGAGGACTTTATTAGAAGTGTGGAGGAGATGTATAAATCGTCGGCTGCTGGGTACACCCCTTACAACGACGGCACTTTGCAGGAAAAGGCGGGTCATACCCTAAAAGCTGATTATTTCAGCAGGGGCTCCTCGGTCTGGGAATCCCAGATTGCGGTGCAGCGGTTTTACCCCAAAATGATTGTTTTTAAGAAAAATAGGGTCACTTACAAGGGAAAGCCCTTAACTCCAGAGCAGCTAAAAGACCTCAATGATGGCGTATTTGAGGACTACTCGGAGTTGCTGTACGAACCCCTACCTGACGACTATGAGTCTAACAAAAAGGAAACAATCAGGGAACTCCCAGTGACGGAGTTGTACGAAGCCATCCGTTTAGGAGATTGCTATTTGGCGAAGTGGTCAAAAGTAAAAAATCAAGTTCGCAAAGAAGAGAGCCCTACGGTCCCAGAATTTCCCATCAAGGGATACATCGGGGACCAGAAAAGCTTGGTTTCGATGGGTGAAGCGCTGAACGAAGTGTACGTTTCCTGTTTTTACTTAATCCGAAAACTCATCAACAACTCGGGAACCAGAACCCTGTTCTACGATTTGGCGCAGCTACCAGACGGGATGACCCAGGAAGATGTCCTGTACGAAACCAAGGAGGTGACTGTCAGCTTTTACAACTCGCAACAGATTAAGGGTACGGCCAACACGGAGTCCATGAAACACCTAACGACCGCTGACTTAGGGTTGCAGGATGACGTAATTCGCTTGACCAATATTGCTATGCTCATCAAGCAGACTTACAACAACATCATTGGCCAGACCAATCAGATGCAGGGTATAACACAACCCAGAGAAACCAACAGTCAAACGGGTATGGGTATAGATATGGGCAAGGTAATGATGCAACCCATCTTCTTTGAGCAGAGCGAATTTGCCCATCAGGTACTTCAGTACACTGGGGAAAAGGGTCGAATTTTGTGGTCTAAGGACGAACTAAGACGCTATATCATTGGAAAGGACGGGGTGAAAACCATCCGTTTATCGAAAAACATCTCCCTCTATCGCTACGGATTCTTCCTTACAGATTCTTACAAAGACCAGCAAGACAAAGAATTCCTGTTGGAGATTGCCAAAGCTGCTATCCCAGCGGGACAGGGTACCCTTGCGGAGGTTATCGCCATATACAATTCCGACAATCCAAAGAGCGCAGAAAAGGTATTCAAGGACGGCATGAGTACCCTAGAGCGTATTCAGGCACAGCAGGCGCAGGCAAACTCACAGGCTATGGCTGAAAAGGCGAAGGCTGACCAGCTGAAGGCGGGTAGTCCCGAGAGAGTAGCCCAGATGAATAACCAAACCAAGTTGCAGGCGCAGCAGATGGTCATTGATTTTGAGCGTGAAAAGCTGGGTGAAAACCTTGATCATAAAAACGACCTCACGGACCAGAAGGCAGCACTTGATATTCAGAAACAGCAAATGCAGGCCGCTAACGATATTGATAAAACGCAGGCTGAAATGGCTATTCAGGAACAATTTAAACAGGCACAACCAACACAGCAATAATGGGAAAGCTAGTCATAAAATTTGATTTTTGGCAAATTAAGGGACAGTGCGATGCCCTGTACTTTCAGGACTCCACACCAGAGGGTTCTACTGGGTACGGTGGCGACAATCCTACCAAGGGTGAAATCAAGCGCACTCGAATATACATCCAGACTCCCTCTGGAGGTACCTACCTGTTTGACAATCTGTACCTACCCAAACAGTCTAGGCCCCTAACCTTGTACCCCCAAATGTTTACCGCCAGCCGACTCATTCGAGAGGATGTGCTGGCCGACCCCGAACTGGCCTGTATATTAAACGCCAACGCGGGTGGTGTACCAGACAAATGGTCAATATCTCGCTTTGATGACGGATGTTACAATGTGTTATACGAAGTATTTTCCGACGTAAAAGTTCCAGCCAGAAAATGTACCTACGAAGCTTTTGGTCCATGGCAGACGGGATGGTCCTTTTGGGCCCTAAGAAACGGAGCCGACTACAACCTGACCAGTTCACTGACGATACTGGACGGGGAGTTTTTGTTTAGAGCCGAAAAGACCACCAATGAGCACACTTTTTGGAGGGTCAAAGATGGCGAAGGAAAAACGGTACACTCAGGTGATTTCACGAAGTACGACTGCTTCAATTCCATTTCGGCAGTTATTACTACGCCAGAGCCTGTCGTGGTAGCAGCTTCTAACATCGAACACCTGTCAACGTGTAGGGTAGAGCAGCGTCAGTCCTTTGGGGCCCACAAACTCATCATCGGAAAGTGCCACAACCTCCCTAAGGGGTTGGATGAAGACCGCGCTCTGGCCATGTACACCTTGGCAAGCGACAAACTAACAATCATCCAAAACCGAGGCGAGGGGTGCAATTGTGACTGCGGAAATTATACCCTCAAAGAAATCAACTCAATTTTTGACTACCTCAACCTATGAGTTATGCTGAAAAAATACTGTGTCGACTAAGGGAGGTTGCTTGCGGATTGCAAAACATGGCAATTGCCCGAAAACGACGTGGGCGTCCTACTGACGATGTGGACATCCAAATAAGAAAGGTAGCCGCCCTAATTCGTGGCGTTGACAATACCTGGACGCATGATATGTTAAGTGAAACCGACTGCTGGATAACCGAAAACTATGGCCTGTAATAATTGCGGGGATACGCCACCGCCATCCCCCACTCCCACAATCAACTCAAATGTGTCAGATAACTGTGGACCAGACGGGACCAGAGTTATTCCATTGCTTATGCCCGACGACCCCTGCGATAACGAAGAAAAGCTGCAATGGGAGGAGTGTATTGAGCAGGGTGGAGAAGGCTGCACAAAAACATTGTACTACTGCACCAAACAGCAAAACTACATCAAGTCTTGCGAGGCTGGCTGTACTGGTACTGGTACGATTTATAGACGTACGGCCGTAAGCGAAATATCTGCTGAGGATGCCTGCGAAAAAGCGCAGATGCTCGTAGATGATGCTGTTGCTGGCCAAGCCTATGCCAACTCGATTGGACGTTGCAACTGCGAAGGAAAGTATACCCATAAGTACATTCGCTGTGGTTTTTTTACCAAGCAGTGTGGTCCCAACCAAAAAGGGGGTACTGTACAATTTTGCAAAGATTACTATTCTGACATCTCGGTAGCCGATGCCACCGCAAAGGCGATGGCCGACTCATCATTCAATACCGAGGGGCAAAGCTACGCCAACATAAAGGGAGTGTGCCAAGACGAGGGCCTGTGTCCAGACCTTAGCACAATTGGTCGTTTGCCATGGGAAAAACTACCAGATGGCAATTGTCCTACCTCTTCGGTGATCATTGCCTCGTCTCAGCAATTTGCCTTTGCTCAGGCGAACGGAATCAGGGAGTACAACTACACCTTCTCAACGAATAAATCATCCAACTGGTCAATAAGCACAGATGGTGGTATATCGTGGCAACCCTCTGGTGTAGGTACTAATGTAACATTCACCTCGGTTGCCGTGGGATGGTTCTTTAGCGTCAAGGCTGAAAACACCGATGGTGTAGCCTCCTACCTGTATCGCATCAATCCTATAACTGGCGTCGTGGTATTTAATAGGGTTGGCGGCTGGGAATCTCGCCCTGCCGGATGTGCTTTCAATCGCTGGAGACTAATTTTACCCCCTGCGGTATCGGCTTCGTCTTTGTCGCTTGTCACAACCGGAGATGCCTCATTTACCAAGATAAATGATACGACCATCGAAATTCGTGGTTGCAGGGGGTCAATAACGGGTACGGTGTTGATTAGTTGCGGCAACGTTGTGGTCAGCGTTCCAGTGGAGCCGTTCTATATGAACGCCAACTGCGAACCTTGCCAAAACTGCCCTTGCCAAGTTCAGAGCACTGTTACCTTTGAATGGATTCCAACGAACAATCCTAACCAGCGTCTGCTTTTTGCCATTCCATCCCCCAGCTATTTGACGGGGACCCTGCTGTGGACCACCACCAACGGATTGCAAATATTCGGACCTACAAACCGATGGGCTGCGGTTATTGTTTTGGGGCCACCCACTAATCCTAATGAATCTCAGTGCATATCATTCAATGCGGGTGGTATATGTTCGACCGTGAGCCTTTCGGATTGTACGAAAAAATACGTCCCTGTATCGCCCACTCCGAGTCCAACGCCAAGCCAGACACCCACGCAATCTCCGACACCCACTCCTAGCCCTACCCCTACGCTGTCACCTAGTCCGAGTCCATCACCGACCCCTACGCTGTCACCTAGTCCGAGTCCATCACCGACTCCGACGCCAAGCCCTTCGGCAGATTTACAGTGCGGTGGATTTACGTCAGATACGGCCAATATTACTGGTTTCTATATTTACCCCAACAAATCGATCTATGTTGGCAGTACTCCAGTCGTTGTTTCAATTGGCTGGACGGTGTATGACAACCCCAATAGATTTACACTCTACGATAGCAATAACAACCTACTCGTTTCGAGTGGATGGAAGGGTGTAGCTACCGTACCTGGCCCTTGGGGTGCATCCTTAGATACCGCCAATGTCGGAACATTTTCGGTTTCAAACGTTACTGGGGTTCTTTATTTGAGGGTTGAAACGGGCCTCGGAGATGGCGTGCCATTGAACGATTCATGGGAAGCGGGAATAAGCTGCTTACCCTTTTCACCAACGCCTACACCCACGCCTAGTCCGAGTCCATCACCGACGCCAACTCCGACACCGAGTCCTAGCCCGTCCGACACTCCGAGTCCAACTCCGACACCGAGCCCTAGCCCATCGCCAACGCCTGTTGGATGTACTGCTTATGACATCACAACAACCGGAAATACTGGTTTGGTGTGGCGGGTTGATTATGTAGGATGCGGTGGTCAACCATTAAGCGTCAACGGGGTTGACAACAACACCGATAACAAAGGTACAATTTGTGTACTGAATGGCGTAACACCCGTTTTGACTGGACCTGTGTTTTTGACGGAGGGTGACGACTGCTACCCCGTAAGCCCATCACCGAGTCCATCACCGACGCCAACTCCGACACCGAGTCCTAGCCCGTCCGATACTCCAAGTCCAACTCCGACACCGAGCCCATCACCGAGTCCATCACCAACTCCGACACCAAGCGCCTCCAATTCCTGTGCTTATGCGGGAACCTGCGTAAAGTGGTTTGTTGTGAGCACAGTAGCGCCTGGACAATCTTCTAGGTACGAGTACAAGGACTGTGCTACTGGTACTTGGATGGAAGCCGAATTGTTTGGTGGACTTAGCGAAGAAAGGTGTTCTATTGAATGCATTCGCCCCGTTTCGGGCATTGTGTCAGCAGAAGCCTTAGGGACCTGTGCCTTTTCGCCAACTCCCACTCCGACACCGAGCCCGAGTCCAAGCCCAAGTCCATCACCAACACCAACGCCTAGTCCGAGTCCAAGTCCGTCTAACACTCCGAGTCCAACACCCACGCCAACACCAAGCCCGAGTCCAGAATGCGATAAGGCTACGGGAGAGTGCTGGTTCTGGCGTTCTGGCACTGGCTACCAACCTTTTACGTCACACACAAATGCCTGTAATGGGGCTTGCGGCCTAACAAGTGGTGCGGGAACAATCGGCAAGTTTAGTGCTGGCTTAACTATTGGAAGTACAGCATATCGCTATGCTTCTGTCAGCGACTGCGAGAAGTTGCAGGCTGGATATTACTATTTCCAAGCCACCACCCAAGGTTGTGCTAACCCCAATGCGGCTCCAGGAAATGCACATCCTTACACCGCCCGAATTGATAGCAATGGTGTTATTATTGAACTACAACCCTGTGGATGTTGCGGAGCCCAATTGATCATCACAGAGCCAACCATCACTTCGGTTGCCAACGGAAATACCGCCTGCGGAACATCAAAGCAGATTGATTTCTATGCAACTTATTACGGAACCCCCTTGGCGAGTGGCGACGACTTCGAGTGGTCAATTGACAACGCTACTTGGTACGCAGGAGGCAAGTGGCCTGGCGGCAAGCTTACCACCAACCAACCATGCCCAGAGGTGTTTCAGGAAGGAGATACCGTCAACCTGCGTATTCGCCTCAAATCTAATCCAATCTGTTCTTCGAATGCAGTTGTAGTTCAGGTGGGGTCGGTACCATCCCCAACCCCATCCCCAACGCCAAGCGCTACGGTGTCCGATTGTTTGGGTACGATAAGCGGCTCAGAGAGTATTATCGGGTATTATATGTTCCCAGGGCGAACAATCAACGTAGGTCCAACCCCTAAGACATTGATACTTAACTGGTATGTGTACGACAACCCTAACCGATTCTCGGTCTTTGACGCAAGTAACAACAACTTGGGCACAACCGGATGGAAGGGGATTGCCACGGAATCTGGCCCATGGGGGGACGCCTTTACAAGCGAAGGCAATGGCATCCTATCCATTTCTGGCGTTACTGGTACCGTAACACTAAGGGTCGAAACCGGACTAGGAAATGGGGGGTACACCACCGACGCCTGGGAAGTAACCGTTTCATGCGAATAACTAACCCTTTAAAAAAACTGTATGTCCTGCACAAACTGCAACGAAAACACCCCACAACCTTCTCGGCCAGCGCACCAACAAACGGTGTCTTGGCTGGGAAGTTGTGACCCAAAAAAAATAAGGATTGAGCAGCGCAAAAATCCATTCTTTGATTTTTTTAGCTGCCTATGCCAAGGGGGTGTTGAACCCCCAACCCAATACGAATGCACGCGCTCAAAGGAATACAGGGCCCAGTGTGCCACGGGTTGCGTTGGCTCAATCGTAAATTATACACGAACTGCCGTAAGCACTATATCGGTAGAAGACGCTTGCCAGCAGGCTGAACTACTGGTGGACAATGCCATTGCGGGACAGGCGTATGCCAATAACGCAGGCACCTGTGACTGCCCCACTCCAACACCTAGTCCAACTCCGAGTCCGAGCCCTATTCCAAGCTTGTTGCCGAGTCCGAGCCCGAGTCCGAGTCCATCACCGACTCCGACTCCGACGCCTAGCCCAAGTCCATCTAATACCCCAAGCCCCACACCAACGCCAAGCCCCTCGCCAACCCCAACACCATCGGTGGTGATTGGAGATTGTAGTGAAACGTTGTCCTCGGGCATAAAATCGGCATTTGATAACTGGGTAGATGTTAATTTGAGCACCTACGCTGGAAGCTTTATTGGGGTACTTGTTAGAAATAACGAGATATGGTACAAGGAGAGCGGACCCAGAAATAGGTATACCAGGGTGAGCGTAGCATCCGTTGGGAAACACTTTGCTGCGACCGTACTACTCCGTTTAGTTGACGAAGGCACTTTGAGCCTATCAACCACCGCTGGCTCCCTAATTGATAGCCTCCAAGATGCAGGCAAGGGTGCCTTTACCCTTGCACAATTGATGAGTCACACCTCTGGAATGCAGGCCACTTCGGTCGTAGATGGAGGTTCTGGTGTCCCTTATGAAGACCAGAGTGGGTTAACGATGGAAGAGGCCGTTAATGCCATTGCTGCTAATGTGCCATTGCTGCATACCCCAGGGACGGTGTATTCCTACGGGGGTGTACACTGGTGTATTGCTGCAAGGATGGCCGAAGTAGCCGCTGGCGACACTTGGGAGAATATCTGCCAGTCTCGCATCTGCGGACCGCTGGGCATGACCAACACGTCCTATAACGTAGGTCCACCGTTTTTACCAACACTCAACCCGATGATTCATGCAGGTTTACTGACGACCATGGACGACTGGGCGAAGTTCTTAAAAATGCGTATCCAGAGAGGGGTATACAATGGTGTGAGAATACTAAGCGAATCCTCTATTTTGGCAATGGAAGTTGACCAGACTGGTATAGGCGCTGGTTACGGATTTGGCCTTTACCCAGGAAATCCAGAGTCTTCCCATTATGGAGCAACTGGCTGTGCTACTTGGTACAACCCAGGCAAGAAATTTGCAGGAGCAATATTCACCAACGTACCTAATGGCGGCACCAATGGTGCAAATGACGACTTTAGGTCTTTGGCAAGAAATATTTTACCCCAAACAATTAACTGCCCTAGCCCAACTCCGACCCCGACACCTAGTCCGACAGTAGACTACAACTGCGGAGATACTATCAGGGTGCAGGCCGACGTCACTGGCTTTTACATCTACCCCAACAAAACCATTTATGTGGGAGACTCCCCCATAAATGTAACTTTCAACTGGTTTGTTTTTGACAACCCTAACAGGTTTACCATCTACAAGAATGGTGTACAACTGGAAACGACTGGGTGGAAAGGCGTTGCTTCAGTGGCCGGCCCTTGGGGTGGCTCACTCAATACCGACAACAATGGCTCTATTACATTGTACGGTGTTTCGGGAATCCTCACGCTTCGTGCAGAGACTGGACTTGGAAATGGTACAGCCCTTAACGACGGCTGGGAGGTGATAGTAAACTGCCAGACTCCTACCCCTACCCCAACCCCTTCGGCAAGTGGTGGCGGTGGAAACCAAAATTGTGTAAGACAAAGGCTTGCGACTGAGTACATTTGGCTTGACGAAATTAAGGATGGAAACACTCTGTATACTGGGTCTGGAGGGACTGCTCAACTAATCAACTGCGAAAAAAAATCAGCCATTGATAACTGGCTTGAAGATGGTGGCGGAGGCATTCAAATTACCGCCAAAATCAATGAATACGAGCAGTCTGCTGGAGTCCTAAACTCCAATAAACGAAATCAGCTTTTTGCGATTTACAATTATTTGCGCGAAAAAAACATGAAAATGCTCCTAAAGCTACACATGAACATTGGACAGGCGACAAATAATTACCCCCACATTTACAATGTTGACAACGAAGGTGTCAGAACCGCTTCTGGCGTTTTTTCCCATCCGTGGGAGGTTCCCCTAACGCTCAGTTCGCCATCCATGTCCAACTTTGATCGCTTTTGGAATCTTATGGGTGACACCTATATAGCCTACAACTACATGACTACCGTGGCAGTTACCAGAACTCCTACCCAGGAGTGCGAGTACCCCCACGAATTTGTGGGCGACTTCCATCCTACGGAGCAGGCGGCATGGGCCAACTATCAAATGAGTCGCTTCGGGGTGAACTTGGGCGGTATACCTGGCAATTATAACGACCTTATCGGTCAAAGATGGCTGAAGTTTAAGGGCCACCAAATTCGAACATTCGCAAAAAGGTGGGGTGCGATTTTCAAATCAAAAGGATTCTCTACCATACTCGATAACGGAAGCACGGTTGACGCTGACGGAAATAGGGGAATATGGGCTACGATAACAACTGACCTAAAACCAGAA
>JAIXPV010000193.1 GCA_027486105.1 Runella sp.
AGAGTCGCGGGGCGGCCCGTGCCGTCAGTTTAGAAAAATGTTTGGTCATTTCTTTGCATTTTGGTCGATACAAAGATGATACGACTCTCAGCCTTTATCAATTCCCAAACACGTTCTTATAGATAAAGTACCTATATCCTACCCCGAAAACCCATCCGAACAAACCGCTATCGCTACAATCCTTTCCAAGGTAGATGAAGCCATAGCTGCCACGCAAAACAGCATCAAAGCCGCCGAAAAACTCAAAAAAGCCCTCATGCAAAACCTACTCACAGGCAAACTAAAACCCGATGGTACTTGGCGCACCGACGACGAGTTTTATGAGGATGAAAAGTTTGGCAAAGTGCCGAAGGGGTGGGAAGTGAAACCTTTAAAAGAATTGGCTGGAATCCAACGAGGAAAATTCAGTCATAGGCCAAGAAATGAAGAAAGGTTTTACAATGGTGTCCACCCTTTTGTTCAGACAAGTGATGTAGTAAAAAGCGTTTTTTATTTAAAAGAGCATTCTCAAACCCTTAGCGATTTGGGCGTCGGTGTAAGTAAAAAGTTTGAAAAAGGAACAATAATCATTACGATTGCTGCAAATATTGGTGATGTAGCCTTAACTAAATATGATGTTTATTTCCCTGATAGTTTGATTGGAATTAAGCCTAACAATGAGCTAATAGATAGCGAATATCTTCTCATTTCTTTAATGACTAAACAACGATTACTAAATCAAGTCGCCACTGAAAGTGCCCAAAAGAATATTAATTATGGAAATTTGAGACCGTTACCTGTTTTTTATCCATAATTTATTGAGAGTCAGCAACAAATTGCTTTGCAAATAAAATCTTGTTTCGAGACAATAGAATCCAAACAAGCCAAAATCCAAACGCTACAACGCTTAAAAAAGTCGTTGATGCAGCAGTTATTGACGGGCAAGGTGCGTTTGCCGCAGGCGTTTATTGAGCAATTTGAAAGTGAAGTGGCAACACCACAGCCAACCGAAAAATAGCAGTAACATGGGTAATTTATCAGAACTCAACGGCGCAGAAAAACCCGTCACCGAATGGCTCAGCAAAATGGGGTGGAGGTTTAGAAGCCAATAAGACCTCAAAGTCTATGAACGCCCTTTTTCCAAGCCCATCATTGAGCAAATTCTCATTGAGAAAACGGCTGTGCTCAATGGCATAAGCCAAGACATTGCCCAACGTGCCGTAGAGCTGCTCCTACAAAACCTCAACAACCCCGTTCCTGTCTTGGGCAACGAAGCCTTTTTAGAAAAATTGGTGTCGGGCGTTACGCTTGCCGTCAAAGACCGAGACATGGATGTGCATTTTATAGATTTTGAGGATATTTGGCAGAATGATTTTATCGTCACCAACCAGTATTGGGTACAGGGCTACAAAATGGTCAAAACCGATATTGTGCTGTTGGTCAACGGCATCCCTTTGGTGCCGATTGAAGCCAAACAGCGAGCCAAAAAGGGCGTAAACTGGATGGAAGGCGTGCGACAGTTTTCTACCTACGACCAGCGCGCCGACAAACTCTTTATGTGTCATGCGTTTGGCGTAGCCTGCAACGGCCGAGTAGCCAAGTACGGCATTCCGGGAGCGTCGTCGTCGTATTTCAACGAGTGGAAAGACACCACCAACGACCTCTGCCCCACCTACCAGACCCCAAAGACGGGCTTTGGAATTTTGACGTAGCCCGCCTGCCCAACGGCGAAGTATTGGAGCGGATGAAACTCGGCATCATTGGCCTGCTGCAACCCGCACGGGTGTTGGATATTTTGCAACATTTCATGGTTTTTGAGCGAGCAGAGGGCAAAATCATCAAAAAAGTGGCCCGTTATCAGCAATTACGGGCCGCCAACAAAATAGCCGAGCGAGTCATCAAAGGCGACCTAAACCAAGGCGTGATTTGGCATACCCAAGGCTCGGGCAAGAGTTTGACCATGCTCTATACCGCTTACAAATTACGCCAAAGCAAAGCCCTCAAAGACCCCACCATTTACATCGTAGTGGACCGCAAAGACCTGCGGGAGCAAATAGGCGGCACGTTTGACGATTGCGAATTTCCCAACGCACTAGCCGTCAATAACATGGGCGATTTGAAACACATCATCAAGACCGCCCCTTCGGGCGTGTTCATCACCACCGTTCAGAAGTTTGATGAATTGGGCGACCGCCAAGATTTACGGGATAATGTGATTGTGCTGATAGACGAAGCCCACCGCAGCCAATACGGTACTTTTCAAATGGAACTGCAAGCCGTATTGCCCAATGCCAAACGCTTTGCTTTTACGGGTACGCCCATCCCCAAAACCCACCAGGAGTTTGGATTGATAGCCGCCGAGCATCAGGAAAAATATGGCAAGACGCACGAATATTATTTAGACCGATACAGCATACAAGATGCCATTGACGACGGCGCCACCAAGCCCATTCGCTACACGTTTGGGCCCATTGAGTGGTTTTTGGACAAAGAAAAACTAAAACAAGGCTACGAAGAAATCACCGCCGAACTCACCGAAGACGAAAAACGAGCCGTTGAAAGGCAGGTTTCGGCTTGGAAAGTGTTTTTGAAACACCCTGAGCGAGTAGCCACCCTTGCCAAAGACATTGCGACTGATTTCAGGGAAATGCTCGAACCGCAAGGCTACAAAGCCCAAATTGTAGCCTGCGACAAAGAGGCCTGCGTGCTGTATTACAACGAGTTGCTGAAATATTTTGACTGTTCGGAAATGGCGATTATTTTCTCAACGGGCCATAACGAAGAAGGCGAGAAATACGAACTTTACAAAGACCATTACAAAGAAGATGCCGAACGCAAACGGCTCATCAAGCAGTTTAAGCGAAGAATCAAAAAAAAAAAAAAAAAAATGGGGAATAACCTCAAAATCTTCATTGTGTGCAATATGCTGTTGACGGGTTTTGATGCGCCCATTGAGCAAACCATGTATTTGGACAGCCCTCTGCGTGACCACAACCTGCTGCAAGCCGTAGCCCGTACCAACCGCCCCTACGACGACAAAGTAACCAAGCTCTCCAAAGAATTTGGGCGAATTGTAGATTACGTGGGCGTATTCCAAAACTACAAAGAAGCCCTCAACTACGACCCCGAAGACATTGGCGAGTTTGAAGATGTAGAAAGTTTGGTTAAGACCTTTCCAAAAGTGCTGGACGAAGCATTTGAGCCGTTTGAATCTATTACTTTGGAAGACAGTTACGACTGTACAATGGCCATCGTGCGGAAACTTTCAGAAATAGACCACGGCAAGTTTGAGAACGAATACAGAGAAGTAGTACAACTATGGGAATCCATCTCACCACACCCTGCCCTGCGAGCATCAAAGATAAAATACCTGTGGCTCAATGAGATTTATGAAATTTATCTGGAAGAATTCAAACGCTTGGATTTTGATGCCGAAATCTATGCAGCCAAAACCCGAAAACTCATTGAAGAGAGTACCAAACTGCTTAATTTTAAGGGACATCTACCAGAGATTTTGATTGATTCAGATTATCTCAACAAGCTGAAAGAAATCAAACTCGACCCTTCGGACAAAGCCGAGAAAATCATTCGGGATATAGAAACGGTCATTCGTAAAAACGAAGTGAACAGTGCCATTTATGTGGAGTTTCAAAACCGCTTAGATGAGTTGATAAAGCAGAAAAAAGAAGAAAGTTTGGCGATTGAAGAGATACTGAATCAGTTGGGGGTGCTTTATACCGAATTGGATGAAGTGGCTTCATTGCCTACAAGAATGGGCTTCCCTGACAAAGGCAGTTTTGAGTTTTATACACTTATCAAAAATGGGTCGGGAGCAGATTTCAACGAAGCATTGGCGAGAGCGTTTTCACTGGAAGCAGCCGAAAAAATCAAAGCCAAGGTTTACAGCGGTTGGCAGGAAGTACCCCGAGAATTTGACCGTTTGAAATACGAGATTTTGCTTTTGTCGGTCAATCCGAGGTTTGAAGAATTGAAAATTGATAGCAACGACGAATTGGTAGAGCAAATCATGAAAGCAGTTTTACAGAATTACCGATTGGATTGATGGAGTTACCTGAGCATTATATATTGATTCGCAAAGAAGTAAAACACGCCCGAATCAGGGTAAGTGAAGACGGACGAGTGCGCATTATTGCACCGCCCGATTTTTCGGATGAAGACATTGCTTTGATTCTTAAAAAGAAAGCCAAGTGGATTGATACAAACTTGAAGTACTTCAAAGGGATGTAAAGCATTGAATTACAACGAAATCAATTGCTGCTATTTGGCACACGGTACCATTATTTTTATGATACTACCTATGCTCAAAAGGTAATTATTGACCACGAACACAAAACAATCCTATCAAAGCGAGATTTGATAGAGCCTACCATTCAGGAAAATTGGTATAGAACCATTGCAAAAAAACACCTAGCCAAACGAACCAAAGAATTGTCGGCAAAACTAAAACTGCCCTTCAATAAGTTTTTCATACGAGAATCAAAAACAAAATGGGGTAACTGCTCAAGCGATAAAAACATTTCATTGAATTGGAAACTCATAAAAGCCCCTGACTATGTGATAGATTACTTAATAGTCCACGAACTCTTACACACAGTCGTCATGAGCCACACCACCAAATTTTGGACTTTATTGAAATCATACTACCCGAATTACAGAGAAGCCATCAAATGGTTAGAGAAGTATGGAAATAGCTTATAACCACCGCTACAGCCAGACACATTGCCAAGCCGCAAGCCAAAACTTAGCAAAAAATTTATCTGTTCCAACGCAGAATCGACAGACAATCGGGACAAAAGAAGAACACCAACACCAATCCATGGGCCGGCAGAACCAAGCTCCTTTTTAACCCCGTTGTTGAGTAGGTTTACGTAAATTATACTTACAGTAGAAGCAATAATCCTTACGAAAGAAATCTGCTATGTACACCTACCTCAAGTCCTTGTGTTCGGTTATCCTTTTTGTCGTTTTATCAGGAGTACAAACAGTTGCTTTGGCGCAGGGCCCGGGTCCGGGGCAACGAATATCGCTCCCGCCCATACCGATAAAAGGCGATACAACCCATACCCTTTCCAAACACTTCACGCTCGCTGCTACTGCCCCAAAAACAACGGATGTCAAGGGTTTTATTCAACGTTGGCTGGTGCTGGAACCGGTGAAGAAAGATATCGTCAGAAATAATATTTTCACCGACAACTACCTCCGAACCGCGTTTTCCACCGATAATTTTTCCGACGATTACACCACCGTTCCCAAAAATGGTTCAACGGTAAAAGTGGGAAACCAAGAACTGAAGTGGTATGCCTTGGACAGCAAAACTTTCAACGTTAATTTATACCATTTTACCTACGCCCTCAACAAACCCAAATACGGCATACTTGTCTGGCTCGTCACGGTCATCGACTCCCCCGAAGAAATCAAAAACGTCAGGCTGGCTGCTGGATGTAATTCCGGAAGCATGTGGTGGTTGAATGGTCGGGAAGCCTTGCTGCTATCTGGTGACAGGGACATGATTGCCGATAACGGCACCTCTGCACGGTTGACGCTCAAAAAGGGTAGAAACATCCTTCGCGGAGCCGTCATCAACGGACCGGGCATGGCTAATTTCTGTGTTCGTAATAAAAATGAAAAAGGAGCACCCGTAAAAAATCTGAGCATC
>JAIXPV010000648.1 GCA_027486105.1 Runella sp.
AATCGTCCGTAAAATCCGCCTAACCGACAGCGAATCAGAAATCGAAGGGAAAGTAGAGAAAACAGTAATGGTCTTAAAAACAGAATTTTTGAAAAAGGTATAACCATAAGATTTTGGCGGCACACGCCGCACATCCAGCGGAGTTGTGGCCCGATGCTTATCTTTATTTAGAATTTTTTTAAGATATTTGTACCCCGATTAGAACAGAAAGGACGTATTTTTTGTTGAAATATTGAATTAACTGCATATATACGCGATGAGCAAAGAGGTAGATATCCTGGAAGAAATTACCAACTCCGAATATAAGTACGGCTTCGTAACCGACATAGAAGCTGATGAAGCCGCGCCAGGCTTGACGGAAGATACCGTTAGGTGGATTTCGGCCAAGAAACAAGAGCCGGAATGGATGACGGAGTATCGTTTAAAAGCATTCAAGATCTGGCAAAGCATGACCGAGCCAACATGGCCCAATGTTCATTATGAGCCCGTTGATTATCAGGTGATTAAATATTACTCTGCTCCCAAGCAGAAAAAGGAGGTAGGTTCGTTGGATGAAATTGACCCTGAGTTGAGACGTACTTTTGAGCGTCTGGGAATTTCGTTGAACGAACAAAAACGTTTGTCGGGTGTGGCGGTGGATGCCGTTATTGACTCCATTTCAGTAGCCACTACTTTTAAGGTGGAACTCAAAAAACAAGGCATAATTTTTTGTTCTATGAGCGAAGCCATTCAGGACCATCCTGAGTTGGTTCGAAAGTATCTGGGTTCGGTCGTTCCGGCCAAGGACAACTACTTTTCGGCGCTAAATGCCGCCGTTTTCTCGGACGGTTCGTTTTGTTATATCCCCAAGGGCGTTCGTTGCCCGATGGAACTTTCGACCTATTTCCGAATCAACGCTTCTGGAACGGGCCAATTTGAACGGACGCTTATCGTAGCTGATGAAGGCTCGTACGTAAGTTATCTGGAAGGATGTACGGCTCCCATGCGCGATGAGCACCAACTGCACGCTGCCGTGGTCGAAATCATTGCCCATGAGCGCGCCGAAGTAAAATATAGCACTGTTCAAAACTGGTACCCAGGCGATAAAGAAGGCCGTGGCGGAATCTATAACTTCGTAACCAAGCGGGGTATTTGTGAAGGTGCGCACTCGAAAATCTCGTGGACACAGGTTGAGACTGGCTCAGCCATTACGTGGAAATACCCTTCTGTTATCTTGAAAGGTGATAACTCTATCGGAGAGTTTTATTCGGTGGCGTTGACCAACAATATGCAGCAGGCCGATACTGGAACCAAGATGATCCACATTGGAAAAAATACCAAAAGTCGAATCGTATCAAAAGGTATCTCGGCTGGCAAAAGCCAGAACTCTTACCGGGGATTGGTTCAGGTATTTAAGCGTGCCGAAAACGCCCGTAACTTCTCGCAGTGCGATTCGTTGTTGCTAGGCGATACGTGTGGAGCACACACTTTCCCATATATTGAGGTAAACAATACCACCTCAACCGTGGAGCACGAGGCGACTACCTCCAAAATCGGTGAAGATCAGTTGTTTTACTGCAATCAACGCGGTATTCCGACCGAACAGGCCGTGGCATTGATTGTGAATGGATACGCCAAAGAGGTTTTGAATCAGCTTCCGATGGAATTTGCGGTAGAAGCCCAGAAGTTGCTCGAAATAAGTCTTGAAGGTTCAGTAGGCTAAGAGTAGCAATTTGAGAATGTTGCTTTTTAAGTAGAGCAACATCAGAAACATTCAGATAAAGAATAAGTTTATGATGGTGATAGGACATAGTTCTTATCACCATTTATTTTTGGTAAGAACATGAAAAAGAAAACGACTTTAAACCCTGAATTGACCCCCGAAACATTGACGGGCCTAAAAACCCATGAACCCAAAGCCGTGGCCGTTGGAATGCCCGCCGTTGTCAGTTCAATGAAACACGTTTTTGGCGCAATGGACGTAGGGAGAGGGGTAAAAGCGTTGATGAATCTAAACCAAAAAGACGGATTTGACTGCCCGAGTTGTGCTTGGCCAGACCCCGACGACGAGCGCTCGTCTTTTGCCGAATATTGCGAAAATGGGGCTAAAGCAGTGGCCGAAGAAGCTACCACCAAACGACTTCGGCCCGATTTTTTTGCCAAGCATTCCCTTGCCGAATTGGGGACTTGGAGTGACTATGAACTAAGCCAGCAGGGCCGTATTGCGCAACCTATGCACAAACCCAAAGGGGCCGATCACTATGAGCCGATTGCTTGGGAAGATGCTTTTGTGTTGATTGCCAAACACCTAAACCAACTTCAATCTCCCCACGAAGCGATTTTTTATACCTCGGGCCGCACGAGCAACGAAGCGGCGTTTTTGTATCAACTTTTTGTGCGGGAATACGGCACCAATAACTTGCCCGATTGCTCCAATATGTGCCATGAATCGAGCGGAGTGGCCCTGATCGAAACCGTTGGGATTGGCAAAGGTTCGGTGAAATTAGAAGATTTGTACTTGGCTGACCTGATTATCATTGCGGGGCAGAACCCTGGTACAAATCACCCGCGGATGCTGAGCGCCCTCGAAAAAGCCAAGCGAAACGGTGCTAAAATACTATCCATTAATCCATTGCACGAAACTGGCTTGGTCGCTTTCAGCAACCCTCAAACGGCAGGGGGATTGTTGGGTGCCAAGACTAACCTCTCCGATGTGTTTTTGCAAGTACGCATTAATGGCGATGTGCCGCTTTTTAAAGCGCTGCTGAAATTGATGTATGAAGAAGAACAGAAAAACGGGGGTGTATTTGATTGGAAATTTATTGAAGAAAAAAC
>JAIXPV010000026.1 GCA_027486105.1 Runella sp.
ACGAAGGTGTTTGAAAACGCGGGTCAACGCGCCGAAGTAGAGGTGGAATTGTTTACTTGGGAAAAACTTGACTACGTAGACGCGGTCAAAGCAGCGTTTGGACTGTAAAAAATATATTTGGGGTTGGTGGAGTTTTCTCCGCCAATCTTTTCCCTGTGACTCAGAAATTGTTGGCAAAAAACACCAACAATGGCAAATGATTAAATAGATAAAACATCTTTCTAGGATCTATATAGCCCACTATATATCTAATTAATGGGGACTTTTAGGGGTAATTATGCCAAAAAATATCTTTTTTTAGAATATCCCCTTGTTTTATCCGCTCCCAAAATAGCTTTTACATTCATTTATCGGTTAATTTTGTGAGATTTTTATCTGAAGTCCAAGCCTAAGCGGTTGGCCGTCAGTAGTAAATAAAGAAAATTAGAACTCCCAAATAAATCACATGTCAACAGCAACTGGAACGTACGTACCGTACAAAGTAAAAGACATTACCTTGGCCGAGTGGGGCCGCAAAGAAATTCGTTTGGCCGAAGCTGAAATGCCCGGTTTGATGGCTCTTCGTGCCGAATATGGCGAATCAAAGCCCCTGAAAGGTGCACGCATCGCTGGATGTTTGCACATGACCATCCAAACGGCCGTTTTGATTGAAACCCTCACGGCTTTGGGTGCCGAAGTAACCTGGTCATCTTGTAATATCTTCTCTACCCAAGATCATGCCGCCGCAGCTATCGCTGCCGCTGGTATCTCAGTCTACGCGTGGAAAGGAATGACCGCCGAAGAATTTGACTGGTGTATCGAGCAAACGTTGTTCTTTGGCGAAGAGCGTCATCCCCTCACCATGATTTTGGACGACGGTGGCGACTTGACCAACATGGTGTTTGACAACTATCCTGAATTGATCGCAGGAATCGGCGGTTTGTCGGAAGAAACAACTACGGGTGTTCACCGTTTGTATGAGCGTATGAAAAACGGTACCTTGTATTTGCCAGCCATCAACGTAAACGACTCGGTGACAAAATCGAAGTTTGACAACAAATACGGTTGCAAAGAGTCATTGGTAGACGCTATCCGTCGTGCAACTGACTTGATGTTGGCGGGTAAAGTAGCCGTCGTAGCAGGTTACGGCGACGTAGGTAAGGGCTCGGCTGAATCGCTTCGGGGGGCAGGTTGCCGCGTGTTGGTGACCGAAATTGACCCTATCTGCGCGTTGCAGGCTGCAATGGACGGATTTGAGGTTGTAACAATGGATGATGCCGCTCCGCGCGCCAACATATTTGTAACCGCGACCGGTAACATCAACATCATCAAGCCGCGCCACTTCAAAACCATGCGCGACAAGGCCGTGGTATGTAACATCGGCCACTTCGACAATGAAATTGACATGGCTTGGTTGAATGCCAACTACGGACAGACCAAGATTCAAATCAAACCGCAGGTGGATTTGTACGAAATTGACGGCAAAGAAATCATTGTATTGGCCGAAGGTCGTTTAGTAAACCTAGGTTGCGCCATGGGACACCCTTCGTTTGTGATGTCAAACTCTTTCTGTAACCAAACATTGGCGCAGATTGAATTGTACACCAACCCCGGTAAATACGACAAGCAAGTATACATCTTACCAAAACATTTGGACGAAAAAGTGGCGAAACTCCACTTAGCTCACATCGGTGCGCAGCTTGAGACCTTGGATGAGGAGCAAGCGTCATACATCGGGGTAACCGTGGAAGGACCGTATAAGTCTGATTTGTATCGTTACTAGGATTGATAATTCTTTTCCTATGGGGTGTCGGTTCTTTTGAGCCGACACCTTTTTTTTGGCTAATAACGATGTTCATTTTCACGCTGAGACGGAGAGGAGCAAAGGTGCTAAAGGGTGAACAATGCCGATTTTGCTTTGAAATTTTAGAAAGATACCATTCGGGTTAGTAAATAAAGTGTATTTTAAGAAAACCCCTTCAATAAAAGCACAGAAGCTGATTTTGCCTTGCTTTTTGGGATATTGAATGTTCGCATTTTGGGGGTGTTTGGCCTTCATTCGGTAAATTTTTTAAATATTTTTACCATTGTTGCTTGACATAAGCGTATATTTGTCCATATTTGTTTTTTACTATTAAGTACTTCTACTTTTATTATGGTAAAATTAAACGTTATGAAAAGTATTTCTAGTCTTTTTACATTCGCTCTTTCCCGCAAAGGCGACCTCCCTACTTCTTTCGTTAAATTCATTCATTTGTTCTTTACGGGTATTTTAAAACGTTCTTTCGAAAAATCGAAAGAAAATCAGCTAAAATTAGCTCTTTAGGGCTATTTATGCTTTTTTCTACCCGTTCTGTTCCCAATCAGTTGGTGCCATAGTTGCTGTGGGCTAAACTAAGGATTCCGTGCATTTTATTGCAAGGCTCTCGGTGGTTTACATAAGATTGTTATCGAAATTTATTGAAATAATACAAACTATACATGCGTAAATTTTTTAAAATACTGGGCGGTTGGAGCATTTGCCTTGGTATCATTAGCTCAACATTTTTTACTTCCTGTGTGACCGTAGATACGCGCAAGATTACTTATTTTCAAAGCGCCGATACGCTGCCTTATCAGGTACTACCGCCCATTACACCGCAGGTGACCCGCATTCAGCCCGACGACATCCTTGCCGTAACCGTAAGCAGTTTGAGTGAGGAATCCAATGTGGTGTTTAATTTCCCCAACATCAACGCCCTCAATACGACGGTGTATCCAGGAGTAATAGGCGGTGGGCAAACAGGACGACAGCCATTGGGTTACTTAGTGGATTCAACTGGGCAAATTGAAATGCCTCTAGTAGGTAAAGTGAAGGTGAAGGGTATGAACTTGGCGCAGGCGGGCGATTCCATCAAAGTACGCCTCTTGAATTATCTCAAAGAACCGACCGTCAACGTGCGCTACCTCAACCATAAATTTACCGTGATTGGTGAGGTAAACCGGCCATCAGTCATTAACTTATTAGACGATCATACCTCATTGCCCGAAGCCCTTGGGATGGTGGGCGACCTGACTATCTACGGGATGCGGAAAAACGTGATGCTCATCCGAACCGAAAATGATAAACGTGAAGTAGTACGCATCGACCTGACCTCACGCGAGTTTTTTAACTCACCCTATTATTACCTACGCAACAACGATGTGATTTATGTAGATGTAGACAAAGGAAAAGTGACATTTACCGACCAACGCGTACAACGCCTGCAAATGGTCCCCATTTTCACGGGCATTGCCACCACAATTGTGGTGATTTTGAACTTGTTGAAATAGCATAAAGTACGTAAACCAGTGAAGGATACAAGATACAAACTGGCCTCTGTGAGCTCATAACAGCAATCGAATACTCAACGAAAAAAAGATAAAGATGACGAATAGTGAAACGAAGTTTTGGGAAGAACCAGAGGAAGAATTTAACCTAAAGTTGGTTATCGGCAAATACCTTCGCTACTGGTACTGGTTTGTGCTCTCGGTAGTACTGGCGGTGCTGGGGGCGTTTTTCTACCTGCGTTATGCCACACCTATTTACAGTAGTAGTGCCGTTTTGCTCATCAAAGATGAGAAAAAAGGCGGCGTAGGGGGCATGGAAGCGTTGAAAGATTTGGAGCTTTTTTCGGGCAACAAACTCGTAGAAAACG
>JAIXPV010000053.1 GCA_027486105.1 Runella sp.
TGATCAGCCGAGACCCGACTAAAATGAGTTTAAAGCGCAAACGCAAGAAAGCTGCTCGGGATGATGCCTATTTAATGACGCTACTGAGTCAACTTAACGTTTGATGCAATCACCCTATCGGTATGATTTCGAAAAAAATAAATGGAAGGAATTGTTATGAAGCACCCAAAACCATAAACTACTATTTTACAGTCATTTACAAAATAAAAAAATATGAATCCTCCTTTTAAGACTACTAATAGGACAAAGAATGGCTAAAAAAAGACGTTTTAAAGGGTTTCCCGATGAACATTTTCACCTTTATTTTTAAGTCAAAATATATAATTAAACTAATAGGAAATTATTACGCCCTTTTTTGCGTTGTTAATAAACAGAATACCAATATTTCCTGATTTTTCCGTCCAACTTATGCCTTTTACGATCACTCGTTGCGGCATCTCAAAGTCGTATAGTAAGCTATCATTTGATTGGTATTTCTATTCAATAAAACCACAACACCATCTGTTTTTTAACCCCCTCATGCTATTGAAAAACGGATACAACGCTCAAGAACAATAAAATATGGCTAGTTCACAGGAGACATTTAGTAAAAAAGAAAGAGAAAAGAAAAAATTAAAGAAGAAGAAAGACAAGGAGGAAAAAAAGGAAGAACGGCAGGCAAGCGCCAAGAAGGGCCAGTCCCTTGAAGACATGATTGCCTACGTTGACGAGAATGGCAATATTTCCAACACGCCACCAGACCCCCGAAAAAAGAAGGTCGTTAACAGTGAAGATATTACGCTTGGGGTAGCCAAACAGATTGACGAGCCTGTAGAGATTATCAGAGAGGGAGTTGTGAGTTTTTTTAATGAGCAAAAAGGCTACGGATTTATCCGGGACCTTAAATCTCAGGAAAGCATCTTTGTGCACATCAATGAACTAAGCGGCCCTATCAAAGAAAACGATAAAGTTACTTTCGAAATTGAAATTCGCCAAAAAGGGCCAAGTGCCGTTGCCGTTAAGAAAATGTAAAGAAAGTACCCAATATATTCACCATAGCCCTGGAAAGACTCTTTTCGGGGCTTTTTTTTGAGAAAAATCTTCAACCACCCGTAGTTTAGCGCATAAGGCACTTTGTTTTATCGTCGTAATATATACCATTCTGTAATTTTTGATATACCCATAAAGAATATCACGGGGGGGGGGCAGTAATTCAGTCAGGGGGTGGGTCATTTAACAATAGAGCGGGCAAAATGAGTACTTCCAAACGTAACCTATTTATAGAGGTGGTTGTAGACGTTTGAAATTTACAAGTATATGGTAATCAAATATTTAATAACTTGACTTTCCACCAAATTGAAACATTGGCTAACGATAAAATGTGGGGCCAGCAAAGCGCAACCAAGCCAATTTAGTAACGAATAATACCTATTTTGGTACTCTCGAAGCTGCGGTTATGGCGGATGAAATAAGCTTTAAGCTACTTTATCCGCCAAAAAAAGCTGTACTATACCAATTCTTTCAGACGGACGATTTTTAAACCCCAAGGGCCAATTCGCGGTTAATCGGGGCAGTAGAATAAGAAAAGTACTATTTTACAAAAAGCCACCAGTTGCCCTGTGAAACAAACGTTTCTTCTCTAAGTTTGGAAATCATTTGAAGATTTTTCACAAACTTATCGCGGTGTGCAATAAGCGTATTGCGACTTTCATAATCTTGGAGAACATTATTTGAGATTGACACCAGCAGTTTTTCACTAATACTAGGAATGATGTACTTGTAGCCGTCGAAGGTTTCATCGGACTGAGAACAAGGTACAATCTCAAGCCCAGTAATTGGGCAGATTGCGTAACGAATGAACATTGTTTATGGTATTTAGTAGGGTAACTTCCTCAAATATAGCAGATAAGCTAAATAAACTCCAAATTAAATTTGTCTTATTCTCCGCCAATTGATTGGTCAAAATCCATCATCATTCTCAGTAGTTAGATAAAAAATACCGCCTAATCGCATTATTTTAGGGAGCCTAAAACCTAATTTTACTTTAAGTATATTTTGGTAGGTATCAAAAAAAAATTACAACAAGTTGCTCACACCCATTATACAGTAACTTAATCTACTTAAAATGTAGAAAACTATCTTAAAACACACATACTCCACAAGCCACAATACCATAAAAATACAATAAACAATGTATATTTTCATGTTTATATATCCTTTTGAACTTACTACAATTTCTAGTGTATGAACCTGAATGTTGAGAAAAAAACTAAAAATTATACCAAAAAGACAATAAGCAAAAATAGCTCTCCGATAGCAATCACTGGAACCCCGTGCAAAGACCTACTTCGATAAGGAGATAACAAACGTCTTTTGACTATTTTTTTTAAATAAAAAAATTTAAAAAAACTTTCCTACATTCGTTTTAAATGCATTTACTGCAGGTTTTCCTAGCCAGAAAGTTCCAATTTCTTCCCAATTAGCCTGCACCTAAAACTTTCATTTCCCCGTAAATTTTCAAAAGAAATTAAGGAGCAACAACACAAAAATCCATACCCACCAAGGTGTTTTTTTAAACATTTCTCCCATCACATTCTGCGAAGGCCTCCTTGGGCGGCTAGTTGGTCTGTAGCGATTACGCGCCATCGTTTGAATGTTTGCAAAGTAGAACATTGCCCTGAAATTCTTCGGTTCTAGTCATCATTTTGTTCTTCGAGGTCGAGATGATTATCGCCTCCTAGGCTATAGTAATTATTTTCTTCATCTTCTGAACCGATGGCTTCTAAATCATCATCCAGTTCAGCCCCAGGAATATCCAAATCGCCCCCCGAAATATCATCATCAAAGTCTTTTTCGTTCCATTCCCCAATCCTCTCATTCTCTGATTTCCTTCGGGTAAGGTCTTCTGGGTCTAAGTCCCCCTCTTTCGTTGCCTTATTGTAAATATCTTCACTTGCTGGATAAAGCGGATAGCCCGGAAACTCTTCTTCCCGCTCGTTTTTGTCATTGTCATTCTTTTTCGTTGCCATGATTGTACCGTGATTTCATTAGTTAGCCGTCGATAAATACGAAGTTGGTTAAAAATGAGCAGAAATTCTATGATGTACTCAATTTTAATGCCAGCCCATAACGCTTTCAAACGGGGAATCAAATCCACATATATGCTCATAACCCCTGTCTATCAAGTAAATAAAGGGATAATTGTGCCTTTAGATAGTAACGTATATAGTATTTCTCGTAATACAGTGAGTATCAAAGACCGAGATAATTTTATAATTTTAAAAGGAATTTTTATAACCAAACCTTTCCTATATATCTTATGCGCCTTTTACGCCTGTTGTTATTTCCTTTAAGCACCGCTTTATTGTTGGCATTTCACTACGCTATTGCTCAGCAATCCAAACCCCAATTGCCTCAAGATACCGCACGCTTTGACCGCGATTATGTGCTCGAGGCATCAATGGTGGGGTATTTTAGCCCAGACGGGGCACGAAACCCTACGCTTCGGGCCAACAAAGGCGACCGAGTTCGGATAAAGATTACGAATGCTGAATTGATGACCCATGACATTGCTTTGGAAAAAATGGGCATCAAAAGTAAGACCATTCTGGAAAAAGGAATGAGTACGACCCTTACTTTCACTGCCACTCAAAGTGACATTTATTATTGCTCCGTACCTGGTCACCGGGCTGCTGGTATGGTCGGAAATTTTGAAGTAGTGGAGGGTGTTATCTCCACGGCGACCATTCAGGGGCAGTTGCCAAAAAAAGAAGGGCAACCGTTAAACCTTAATTTTGAGACGGGTACTTTAAAAGATTGGACCGCCACTGGAACGGCTTTTGCCAACCCTTTGATTTCCCTCGACCCCTCTCCCATCCACGAAAAAGATATGCGTATTGGCTTTGAAGGCACGCATTTTTTGAGTAGCGGAGGGACAACCAACGCAAAATTGACGGGCTCATTAACCTCCACTGCTTTTAAAGTAACTCATCCATTTGCTGCATTTCGGGTTTCGGGAGGAGCATTAGAGGACACCCGCGTCGAATTACGCCTAGCGGGTACCGATCAGATAATCTTTAACATCACTGGACAAGGACGCGCCACCCTCCAACCAGTCGTGGTCGATCTTCAGGGATACTTAGGCAAAGAGATTTACATTAAGATTATTGACAACGAAACGGGGATTTCCCAAATCCCGTATATTCCCCACGACAAATGGGCACACATCAATTTTGATGAATTTTTATTTTATCCTACCCGCCCCGAATTCTCTAACGAACTGAAACAGAAGGACATCATCATTCTGCCACCGCTAGACCCCGTACTAAATGCTGGGCTGTCGGGCAACGAAGCGGCCAAAGCCATGACTCCACCCAAAGGTTTTAAAATATCCTTGGCCGCAGCCGAGCCAGACGTGGTACGTCCGATTAGTTTTACGATCGATTCACGAAACCGCCTTTGGGTGGTGGAAGGCCACACGTACCCCGTCCCTGCTCCTGAAGGACAAGGCAAAGACCGCATTTTGATTTTTGAAGATACCAACGGCGACGGCACCCTTGACAGCCGAAAAGTATTCATTGAAGGCCTAAATCTGGTCAGTGGCATTGAGGTAGGTATGGGGGGCGTATGGCTCGGAGCGGCGCCTTATCTTTTATTTATCCCGATAGACCCCAAAAATGACAAACCCGCTGGGCCACCTCAAAAACTGTTGGATGGCTGGGGAACGCACGACACCCACGAAACCCTGAACAGCCTCAGATGGGGCCCTGATGGTTGGCTGTACGGAACTCACGGTGTGTTTACCCATTCCAACGTCGGAAAACCTGGCGCACCCGATAATGAACGCACTAAAATCAACGCTGGAGTTTGGCGATACCACCCCACCAACCACCAATTTGAAGTATTTGCCGAGGGCACGAGCAATCCTTGGGGCATTGATTTTAACGACTACGGGCACCCTTTCATAACGGCCTGCGTGATTCCGCACATGTACCATATCATCCAAAATGCCCGCTATCAGCGGCAGGCGGGAAAACATTTCAACCCCTACACCTACGACGACATCAAAACCGCCGCTGACCACGTACACTGGGTCGGTGAGCGCGGCCCCCACGCGGGCAATTTTCGGTCGGCGGTCAAAGGTGGGGGTCATGCCCACGCGGGGGCAATGGTATATCTCGGTGGTTCATGGCCCGAAGAATACCGAAATGAAATTTTCATGAACAACATCAACGGCGCCCGACTGAACCGAGACCATCCCCAACGGAGCGGTTCGGGGTACGTGGTTAGGCACCGCGATGATTTTATGGCCATGAATGACACTTGGTCGCAGTGGCTCAACTTCAAATACGACGCCAGCGGGTCGGTCTTTGCCATCGACTGGTACGATAAAAACCAATGCCATAGCCCAAACCCTGACGTTCATGACAAAACAATGGGTCGAATTTTTAAAATTACCCACGAAAATGACAAATGGGTACAGGTAAACTTGGCCAAGGCGTCAGATAGGGAATTGGTCAACTACCAGCTAAACGCCAACGAATGGTACGTACGGCAGGCCCGCACGCTGCTGCACGAGCGCGGGCCCAACAAGAAAGTCCACAAAGCCCTCAAAAAGATACTCGCCGAAAATCCTGATGCCACCCGCAAACTACGCGCACTATGGGCACTCCACGTCACCCAAGGACTGACAGAAAAAGATTTAATTGAGTTACTTTCCCACGAAAACGAATACGTCAGAAGCTGGGCCATTCAGCTAGTGACCGAAGACAAAAGCGTAAGCCCTCAAACCCTAAAACGCTTTGCAGAATTGGCAAAAAATGACCCTTCTGCCCACGTAAGACTATATTTGACTTCGGCGATGATGCGGCTCGAACCGTCGCAACGATGGGAAGTGGTAGAAGCCCTAGCACAAAAAGCCGAAGATAAAGAGGATCATAATTTGCCGTTGATGCTGTGGTACGCCGCCGAGCCGCTGGCAGCCCTCGACACAAAACGAGCACTGCAAATGGCCGAAACTTCCAAATTCCCTAAGTTGCTACCTTACACGATTCAGCGCGTAACGGCGATTGGAACCGAAGAATCTAAAAAGCTACTCAAAGACCTAAAAGACCGCTTGGGGAAGGTACATTCGCACGAAAATCACGAAAGTGAGATGCTGATTGATAAAGCATTAGGAAAATAAAAACTTCGCAAAAATGAAGACTAAACATCTGATACTTATCCTTTCGGCTCTCATTTGCGGGGTTGCATACAGCCAACCCATAACCACTCCCCTCCCATCAGGTTTCAAGAAAACAAAGGTAACTAGTGATTTTATTTCGGAGGGGGTAGCCGTAGCCGACCTTAACAAAGATGGGAAGTTAGACATCATTGCAGGCTATCATTGGTTTGAAGCTCCTTCTTGGATAAAACACCAAATGGCTCCCGCAGAAACACCCACCGCCGAAGCATCAGCTTCGACGATGGGTTTTGGGATGTTTTCAAGGGTATTTAACCCCCGAAAAGAATACAGCAACTCGTTTTTGAACATGGGAATGGATGTTAACTTAGACGGTTGGGACGATGTTGTCATCATTGATTTTCCAGGAAAACCCGCCTTCTGGTTTGAAAATCCACACAATAAACCCCGCGTCTGGCAAAAACACATCATTGCCGATTCGGTCGGTATCGCCAACGAATCGCCTGGCTTTATTGACATGGACGGTGATGGACGCCTTGATATTCTTTGCGGCGATAAAGCTAAAAAACAGATTATCTGGTTGAAAGCCCCCGTAATAGGGTTATTGCATGAAGGACTAAGTTAGCATCTTTGACAAATGGATGTAGCCGAA
>JAIXPV010000023.1 GCA_027486105.1 Runella sp.
ATGACCGAACATATCAAAACCGTGGCAGGCCGATACGCCGGAAAAATCAAGAGCTGGGATGTAGTCAATGAAGCCCTTAATGAAGATGGCACCCTTCGCAAATCAGTATTCCTCAACAAGTTGGGTGAAGGTTACCTCAAAGAAGCTTTTGATTTGGCGGCCAAAGCCGACCCCAAAGCTGAATTGTACTATAATGATTATAACATAGAGCAACCTGCCAAGCGTAAGGGCGCTATTGACATCATCAAAAAATTGCAAGCCAGCGGCACAAAAATAGACGGGGTAGGCATTCAAGGGCATTGGAGTATCAATACCCTGAACTTAAAAGTAATCGAAGACGCGATCGTTGAGTTTTCTCAATTAGGCATAAAAGTAGCCTTTACTGAACTTGACCTGACCGTTTTGCCCAACCCTTGGGACTTAAAAGGAGCCGACGTCAATCAAAACTTTGAAGGAAGCCCAAAAATGAATCCTTTTACGGCAGGATTGCCCGACTCGGTGCAGGTAGTTTTGGCGCAGAAATACCAAGATCTTTTCAAACTGTTTCTTAAACACAAAGACAAAATTAGCCGCGTGACATTTTGGGGGGTAAATGATGGACATTCGTGGCTTAATGGTTTTCCCATCAGAGGCAGAACCAATTATCCTTTGCTTTTTGATAGAGAATTTAAGCCAAAATTGGCATATAAGTCAGTATTAGAGCTAAAAACGGCAAAATAAGGCGATAATATTTCAGGACACGGAGGTACACGGAGTGTTGCACAGAGTTCCACAAAGTATAATAAACTTAGTGAAATTCTGTGGGTTTTAAACTCTGTGTACCTCCGTGTTACAAAAAACAACAATTTTTAATCTTTCCTAAACCTTTTTTGAATGAATCAGGAATCACAAAAACTTTCCGTATTTGAGAAAATCGGTTATAGCCTCGGCGACTTGGCGGCCAATTTGGTTTTTCAGACGCTCGTTACATATTTGGCGTATTTCTATACCGACATTTATGGCTTAAAAACCGAAGATGCCACCTTGGTTACTCTCTTTGTGGGCTTATTTGCGGCTTTTGTCTTCAACCCTATGATGGGCGCAATCGCCGACCGAACAACTACCCGCTGGGGAAAATTCAGGCCATGGATACTGTGGACGGCCGTGCCGTTAGGCGTTACCGCCTTATTGGCTTTCAGTACGCCCGATTTCTCTTACCAAGGCAAGGTAATCTATGCCGTCATTACGTACAGTTTGTTGTTGTTGCTTTATGCCGCCAACAATTTGCCTTATTCGGCTTTGAGTGGCGTCATTACGGGCGATATGGCCGAGCGCAACAGCATGTCGGCGTATCGTTTTGTAGCGGTCATGTTTTCGCAGTTTTTTGTGCAGGTATTTATGTACAATCTTATCCTGAAAGCGGGTGATGGCAACAAAGCCGTAGGGATAGAAAAAGTAATGACCATCTTGGCCATCATTGGTACGCTGATGCTCTTGATTACTTTCTTTACCACCAAAGAGCGTATTGTCCCTAAACCTGAACAAAAATCTTCATTGAAAGAAGACTTGGGCGATTTGTTTAAGAACATTCCATGGATTATAATGCTCACCGTCACCACTTTGGTGTTCATCACATTGGCTATGAAGGGCGGTTCTTATGTCTATTATTTTGAAAATTATGTAGACAAAGCCGAGCTTACTGCTTTCTTGGAACCGATGAAATCTTTCTTGCCTACCTTCGAAAATGATATCTCGATGGGGCTAGGTGTGTTTAATGGCGGTGGAATATTGATTGGGTTGATTGGCATCATGCTTTCCAAAAAGTTGGCAGATAACTATGGCAAACGAAACGTTTTCGGGGCTTCGCTGTTTGTTTCTACCATTTTCATGGTTCTGTTTTATTTTTATCCGCCTCAATCCGTGGGGCTTATGTTTGCCTCTCAGATTCTACACATGTTTTTTTATGGCATCAGCACGCCCATCCTTTGGACCATGATTGCCGACGTAGCCGACTACTCCGAATGGAAGAACAATCGCCGAGCCACGGCCATTATCTTTTCGGCTATGATGGTGGGGCTGAAGGGTGGTTTGAGCATCGGAAGTTCATTGCTGACGCTGATTTTGGGAATATTTAACTATCAACCCCAAACCGAGGTAGGACAGTCGGCCGAAACCATCAACGGCATCAAAATGCTGGTAAGTATTTTTCCAGCTATCCCATTTTTGATTGCCGTAGGACTGCTGGCATTCTATGAAATAGGAAAGAAAATGGAATTGAAGATAGAAGCGGAATTGAAGGAAAGAAGAAAATAACCCATCATTAAAATAGCTCAAACAATGCCCGAAGATAGCATACAACACATTGATTTTGAAGACTTAAATCGCCGAGCGATTTCTGAGCCGCTTGTGAGGCACATTTATACCGCCGATCCTTCGGCGCACGTATTCAATGGTAAAATCTACATTTACCCATCGCACGATGTGGATGCTGGTGAAGCCTTCGACGATTTGGGAAGTCATTTTGCCATGGAAGATTACCACGTGATTTCGATGGAGTCCATCACGAGCGAGGCCATTGACAATGGCGTAGCCTTGCACGTAAACGATGTGCCGTGGGCCGAACGCCAAATGTGGGCACCCGATGCCCACGAAAAAGACGGCAAATACTATTTGTTTTTTCCTGCTAAAGATTACGAGGGAATTTTCAGAATTGGTGTGGCTATCAGTGATTCTCCTGTGGGTCCTTTTATGC
>JAIXPV010000031.1 GCA_027486105.1 Runella sp.
CACTTTGTGGCTGATCATGGTCGCGGCGGCTGAATTTCTTATTTATCTTCGCCAGATCGCTAGCGTTTTTTTCTGCATCCCCGATCCTGGGCTCCAAAACAAAGTGCACTCTGACGGTTCGAGGTCGTTAATTGATTTTTTCTTAATCAAGTCCCTATCTTTGCTCAAACTGGCTTCAAAGCACCCTAAAAACCATCCACCGTCCTTTATTTTTTATGACGAATCTCTTCCGTTTCCGACCCTTAACAACGACATTTATCGTTATTCTTCTGGCGTCTGTTTTTGGTTATAAAAAAACATTTGCCCAACAAAAAATCACCACCTATTTCCCGCCCGCTCACGAATGGGCAAAAAAAACGCCCGCTGAGATGGGCTTGAATCCCGCCAAAATCCAAGAAGCAATTGCGTTTGCGCAAGCCAGCGAGTCCAAAAATCCGCGCAGCATGGAGCAATCACACTACCAGAGTTTTGGCAAAGAGCCCTACGGTTTTGCCATCGGGCCCTTTGCCGACCGGGGCGACCAAACGGGTATCATCGTCTACAAAGGCTACCTCATAGCCCAATGGGGCGACCCCTCGCGCTGTGACATTACACACAGTGTCACCAAAAGTTTTCTTTCGAGCGTCGTGGGTTTAGCAGTAGATAAAGGGCTGATTCGCAGCTTGAATGATACCGTTGCGCCTTATGTGCCGCCAATCGAACTTTACGGCCAGCCTGTTCAGCGCCCCGCCGACGAGTTTGGCAAACCCGAGTTGCTGCGGCCTTTTGATAGCCCCCACAACCGCCGCATTACGTGGGACCACCTCCTGCGCCAAACCTCCGACTGGGAAGGTACGCTTTGGGGCAAACCTGAGTGGGCCGACCGCCCCGACAAAGATGCAGCCACGTGGCTCACCCGACCGCGCAATACCCCCGGAAGCGTGTATGAATACAACGACGTACGCGTCAATGCGCTGGCGCTCGCCGCCACGAGTGTATGGCGCAGGCCGTTGCCGCAAGTGCTAAAAGAAAATCTCATGGATCCCATCGGCGCCTCCAACACATGGCGCTGGACGGGCTACCGCAACGCTTGGATTGTACTTGATGGTCAACCCGTACAATCGGTCAGCGGGGGCGGTCATTGGGGCGGCGGTATGTTTATCAATGCCTTCGACATGGCTCGTTTTGGATTACTGACCCTGAACCGAGGCAACTGGAATGGTAAACAATTGCTCTCAGAACAATGGATAAAACAGGCTACCACCCCCACTTCTGCCCAGCCTACTTACGGGTACATGAACTGGTTTCTGAACACAGGACAAAAACCGCTACCGAGCGCGCCCGCAAACGTATTTTACCACGTAGGCAACGGCACCAACATCGTCTACGTAGACCCCGACCACGACCTAGTGATGGTGGTGCGCTGGATTGAAAACAATGCTTTGGACGGTATCGTGAAAAGAGTTTTAGAAGCCTTTACACCATCGATACCCGATACCGAGATTTATCTTACCGATTTGAAAGTGTCGACAGGAAAGGTATCATTCGGCAAACCTGTCAATATCACCAAAAGAGCAGGATACGACAACCAACCTTCCTTTACACCCGATGGAAAAAAGCTGCTTTATACCCGACAAGCCAATGGCCAAACCGACATTTGGACCTACGATGTGGCGAAGAAAAAGCATAGCACCTTGACGCAAACCCCTGAAAGTGAGTATTCGGCTACAGTCATGCCCGGTGGCAAGCATTTCTCGGTGATTCGCGTAGAACCCGACCAAACGCAACGGCTCTGGCAGTTTGAGTTGGAATCGGGCAAAAATCCGAAGTTGATCTTGCCGAGTATCAAGCCCGTGGGCTACCACTGCTGGTTTGGCTCTGATTCGTTGGTGCTATTTGTGTTAGGTCAGCCCAACATGCTCCAATTGGCGCAAGTCTCGACCGATAAAGGTCAGACGATTACGACCAACGTCGGACGTTCATTGCTGCGCGTTCCTTCGCAAAAGACAGTCAGTTTTGTGCACAAAATATCGGCGTCTGAATGGCAGGTGGAGCAATTAGAGATGAGTACATTACAAACAAAAAAGCTCATTCAGACGCCCGCTGGCAGTGAAGATTGCGCTTGGGCGGCGGATGGAACACTACTGATGGCGCAGGGCACCAAGCTGTACAAATGGAACCCTCAGTACGACCAAGAGTGGCAGGAGGTAGCTGATTGGAGCAGCTTAGGCATCAAACAAATCACGCGTTTGGCCATTGACCCCAAAAACCAAAAACTTGCTTTTGTAGGGCAATAAAAAATACCCGTCCGCCGGGTATTTTAAGGTCAGACGATAGTCAGACCGATTCAATCGATTATTGTCTGACTATCGTCTAACCTTATGCGTTAAGCGAGGCCCTCAATTTTGCTTCCAATTCTACCGCCATCGGCACCAACACGTGGTCTTCGATGATGGCGTGTTTGCGGAGTTCCAATTCAAAAAATTCCACCTGATTCAGAAACACCCGGTATGGCATAGGAGGACGCTCAACGGGCGAATAACGGTGAATAATTTGGCTTACTTCTTTCAATTCATCCTCAATAGAATCGTGGTGCTCGGTGAATTGACTGATGGAAGCCGAATTCAATAACTCCGCAATTTCAGCCTTGGTGTATTCACCCGCCGATGCTTTCATCAACTTTTTGATGTAAGGAAAAAACTCGCGTTCCTCCATCTTGACGTGCTCCACGAGGTCGTTTTTATATTCGTTGAAAAACAGGCAAAGCTCTGCCAACAACTCGTGCGTTTGGCCGTATTTGCTAAATATATGCAAAAGCGATTGCTCGATTTCGGGCAATTTTTTGGTCAAATAATAGCGATGCGTAGCCTGTAAATACGCCAAAATATCCCCCATCGAAAATTTTCTGATTTTCTGGTACGGAAAATCCTGGTCGTCGTTGTACAAATCCAGAATCAGACTGATCAATTCATTGTCTAACTCAATGCGGTTTTTGCCACCAAAATCTTCGAGGCGTTCGGTAACCGACTGGTGAACGAGGGAATCATTAATGAGTTCGTTGTAGGTACTTTTTGTCATGACTTGCGTTTTTTCAGGTTGAAAGACGGCATCTGCCGCCATAAAATTTAAACAGCAAGTTTATACATCTGCTCATAAAGAAACCATGATTAATGTCAGCAATGGTCAACGAGCTGTTTATACAGCAATTTAGAATTTTATAACGTAATCCCAAATCTTTTTCCTAGTTCTTCCAACGACTGAACCACGGGGTCGAGCAAATCAAGCCCGTTGCGCAAGCGCTCGGCTTCGATTTCACGCTCAGGGTCGCCCGGCACCAATACCTGCTTGCCTTCCACGGCTTGGGCACTACGAAACCGACGAATCCAGTTGTCCATGTGGCCTTTAAATTCGTCGGCTGGTCGGAAGCCGTCTATGCGCATTGCCCCAAAGAAATGCCCAGTTCCTCTGCCTACGCCTTCGGCCGCCGCCATAAAACCCGCCGTGGCAAAAGGCGGCACCCACGGGCCGTAATTAGCCCCCGACAAAACGCCCGAAAAAATATCCACAATCGCCCCTAAACCATATCCTTTGTGGCTGCCATGTTCGCGGTCGGAGCCGAGCGGTAACAATGCCCCACCATTTTTGATAGGATTGGCATCGGTCGAAATTTCTCCGTTGGCATCCTGTGCCCAACCTAGCGGCGCGGGGAGGTTTCTGCGTTGAAGAATCTCAAATTTGCCATAAGCGGCGGCAGTACTGGCAAAATCCGCCACAAAAGCAGGTTCTTCATGGGCAGGTACCGCCACCGCAATGGGGTTGGTACCTAGCATTTTTTCCAACGAAAACGTGGGTGCTACCAATGGCGCGGCGTTGGTCATGGCCATTCCGATCATGTCGTGCTCTAGGGCCATCATGGCATGATAGCCCGCAATGCCAAAGTGATTGGAGTTTTGCACCGAAATCCAACCCGAACCTACATTTTTTGCTTTTTCGATGACAATCTCCATCGTTTTTGGCCCTACCACCAACCCCACCCCTGCATCACCATCTACCACCCCCGTACTGGGAGTTTCGTGTACGATGCGGATATTGGGCTTGGGATTCAGACGACCATGGTCAAAAAGGCGAACATAACCCGCCAAACGGGCAATTCCGTGCGAATCTACCCCGCGCAAATCGGCCGAAATGAGGGTTTTAGCGGCCAACTTAGCATCGGCCTCCGAGAAGCCGATGCTTTGAAATATATGTTGAGTGAAGGTTTTGAGTTGCTCAGCGGTAAACATAATTGATGCGTTAAACGTGTGACGTTGTAGAAAATAATAACGCCGCAAATGTCGTACTATTTTTGAGAAAAGCGATTGAACAGCCGCTGAGAAACCCCGTGATTTTTAATCATCATCGCCCTCTTCTTCTTCCTCTTTTTCTTTTAATTTGACAAACGCACCCCGCACTGGTGCAGGCATTTTTGACTTTTCTCCTCTCACCGTTTGCCACACAATTTCGCTGAAAATCAGGTCGTCAATGGCGTCGGGTTTTGACAAATCAAACTGGAGCGTACGGCGGTGGTTGTAGTTGGCCGCCACGTTTTTTTCGTTCAAATCAATTCCTGGTTCTTTGGCCTGAAAAGGCGTAGTATTGGGCGTTTTTTGGAAACAACGCCACATCGGCACCGCCGCGGCATCATACTGACTCATGGGTTTGAGGCCCAAAATCAATTCTATGGTGCGCAACATTCCCGAGGTAGAATACATGGTATGGTCCACAAAACCACGCTTCACGTAGCCGCCCGCCACAAAGGCAATCGAACGGTGAGCATCTACGTGGTCGGGGCCGTTTTGAGCGTCATCTTCCAAAATAAACACCACCG
This sequence comes from Runella sp., assembly GCA_027486105.1. Taxonomy (GTDB): domain Bacteria; phylum Bacteroidota; class Bacteroidia; order Cytophagales; family Spirosomataceae; genus Runella. The sequence continues at coordinate 4,847 of JAIXPV010000031.1, forward strand.
ATTCTTTCCAAATCGGACTTTTGGAAAGGTGCTCCACGAAGCGCCCCACGGCCAAATCATTGTCGGCCACGGCCGCGTCGGGCGTAGGATAGCCTACGCGAGCGCCTGACGTATGGTCATTGCCCATCCGAACGGTACTGAGGCGTGGTACAGCGTTGTTTTTGACCAGTTCATCAAAATCTTTTTCCCAAGCTTTTTCACGGTCAATGTCCATATAACCCAAATCATAGCCCTTGAAATCGGGGGCATAATGACCCTCAAGGACGGGGATATTGGGTTTACCATCGGCAAACCACCCATAACTGCGGTAGCTGATATTGGCACGTTTGCAGTGGTCCCAGATAAATCCGTCGCGGGGGTGAGCAATTTCTTTCTGTCCTTCATAATCGTAGGTACCGCCGCGCCCACCGTAGCTGGTTACCCAGTTTTTTTCCACGTAATCATTCGCGTACGCTGCCGATGACCAATTGTGCCCGTCGGCGCTCACTTCGGCATCGACATAAAAATTATCCAACAATACAAACTCCCGGGCCAACGCGTGCTGGTTGGGCGTTACTTTTTCTGGAAACAAGCACAGGGCCGCGTCGCCGTTACCTTCTTTTATATCGCCCAATACCTGGTCGTAAGTACGGTTTTCTTTGATGATGTAAAAGACGTACTTGATGGGCGACGCATCTCCTACTTTCATCGGAATCGGGTTGCCCGCTTCGCCCTCGGCCAGTGTTTCTTTGTTTTTGGTATAAGAGGTGTTTTCGTAGACCAGCTTGGAATAAACGCCCAAAATTTCTTCGTCAGGAAAATCAATAATAGAAAGCGTTCCTTTAAACAACCCACCGATGTACTGCGTTTCGTCGCGATTAGCCTCCGCATTGGCCCCTTTGTATTGAGGAGATTTTGAGCGGTTAGGATTCGGCCCTTTGGGGTTGGCTGCCGAAGAATAGCCTTTGCCGTTGGTCACCCAAATCTGATTATTAATGACCTTCAACGACGTGGGATACCAGCCCGTAGGCACAAAGCCCAACGAACGGCTTTTGCCTTTTTCGGCCACATTAAAGACCGCAATACAATTATTGTCAGCGTTGGCGATCAACAGTTTAGACTCGTCGGGCGTGAGCGCTAAGGCGTTGGGGGTACTGCCCACGGGCGCATTGGGGTACAACGACGCGTTGAGAGTTTCGACCACCTGCTGCTTGGCTAAGTCAATCATCATCACGGTGTTATCGTTGCCACAGGCCACGTACAGGAATTTTCCATCGCGGGTTTGGAGCAAATCATTGGGGTTTTTGGCCGTTGGAATATCAACAACCGTTTGCAAGGTTTCGGCATTCAGCACCCGTACCCCGCTTCCTTCCCACAGACTGACAAACAATTGTTTTTTGTCTTGCGACAACTGACACGCGTAACCTTTGAAACCTAAACTAATGTTTTTTAGCACTTTACGCGTTTTTAAATCACACACGTAGAGGGAGTTATTTTCTTTGGTTACGACAAACAATTTCTGCTGTGCTTCGTCGATACAAAGTCCCACGGGGCCGATTTTCTCAGGCCAAGGTTTGCCCAACACGATTTCGCCGTCGGCTTTGAGTTTGTTGTTTTGAAGTTGAAAAATCAGAATTTTGTTGTCGTTTCCACCCGAAGCATACATCGATTTTTCGTCGGCACTGAAGGTGAGTCCGTAATAGGCTTTGGGCACGACAACATCGTCCAAAATTTGTTGCGTGGCCACATCAATGAGGGTAATGCTATGCGTCTTTTGGCCGTTATTGGTCACGGCGGCGTATTTTCCCGACGAAGAAACTACCAAATTGAGCGGTAAATCATTCAGGGAAAGGCTTTTATTTCCAGCGGGGGTCAACGACCATCCGTTGGGCAATTTAATCCGTTTGGAGGTCAGCATCTGGTAAAACTGCGTACTTTCAGAAGTGGTGCGACTTTGTCGCTGACAGGAATTTTCTAACAAAAGAAAAAGCCCGACGAGGCATAGAAAAAGGCTGGATTTTGTGGAAGGTTTCATCTGAATCTGATTTTTTACAAAAGTGTCAATTGATTGGGGCATTTCACAGTAAAGTGAGTAAAGGAATTATTAAGCTATAAAAGCAAATTGTTAACAATTACTACACAAATGTTTACAAATATTTCTACATTTAGCAGTGAATTGTTGAAGTAGAAGCGTTAACGCATTTTCCCTGAGGAAATTCAGTGGCTAGGCCGAAACATAACTTTCGCGTAATTCATCAACCAGTAAAAGTCAGTAATTTTGTCACCATACCGTTTCTTTATCAAAATATGTCTAAACTATCCTTCTTCACCTTTTCTGTTCTCATCACGCTTGGCTACCATTCATCGTTTGCCCAAGCCCCAGACTCACTCAAAACCAAGCAGTTGAATGAGGTTGTTGTAACCTCCACCCGGGGCGAAAAAACCGTATTTCATACTCCCGCCCTGATTTATGCTATCGGTCAAGACGAAATCAAGACGTCGCAGTCTCGCAGCACACCCGAGCTTTTGATGAACCAAATGGGCGTGTTTGTGCAAAAAACCACTCACGGCGCGGGTTCGCCCTTTGTGCGCGGCCTGACTGGCAATCAAACATTGCTACTCATTGACGATATTCGCCTCAACAACAGCACTTTTCGCTACGGTCCCAATCAATATCTCAACACCATCGACGCTTTTACCTTAGGCCGTGCCGAGGTACTGTTAGGGAGCGGCTCCGTGCAATACGGCTCCGATGCGCTAGGGGGAACTATTCAGCTTTTTACCACCGACCCTCAATTTAATACAGGTTTCGGCGGACGATTGCTAGGGCGCTTGGTCAGCGCGGGCATGGAGCAAAGCGGGCGCGTCGAAGCGCGCTACGGTGCAACCAACGTGGCGTTTCAGGCGGGTTTTACCAATCGTCGCTTCGGGGATGTGTTGGGGGGGAAAAACACGGGTTTCCAATCTCCGTCGGGCTACAAAGAGCAGGATTTTGACCTGAAAGCAAAGTTGAATCTAGGCCACGGCTGGATGGCCACGTTGGCGCATCAATCGGTCAGTCAACGCAACGTGGAGGTGTTTTTTCGGTATCAACTGGAGAACTTCAAAATCAACCAATTTGACCCACAGCGCCGGCAGTTGACGTATGTTAAATTAGAGAACCAAAGTGAGTCCAAGTGGTTTAATCATCAGACTTTTACACTCTCACGACAGGCCACGCAAGAAGGCCGGTTTAGCCAAAAAAACGGAACAACCTCGCTCCGCTCCGAAACCGACAAAGTACAAACTTGGGGCTTGACGTACAACAATCAGTCGCGATTTTTAAGAGGAATGTTAACCCTTAATTCGGGCGTTGAACTCTACCGCGACAAGGTCAACAGCGAGCGTTATGACGAAAATAACACGACGCTTCAACGTACCTACAGTCGCGGTTTGTACCCCGACAATTCGACTTTTTTAAACTATGCCGCTTATTCAATTGTAAGCACCAACTTAGCCCGGCTCAATTCGACGTTTGGCATCCGCTACAACGGTTTTGTGATTGATATTCCCGACGCTACAATCGGCGATAGTCGCCTTACCCCCGCCGCGTTTGTGTACAATTACAATCTATCCTACAACCTCGGAAAATCCATTGCACCTTACCTCAACATCAGCACAGGTTTCCGCGCTCCCAATATCGACGATTTGGGCACGCTCGGCATCGTAGACTTTCGCTACGAAGTCCCGACAAATAACCTAAAGCCCGAAAAATCAACCACTTATGAACTAGGATTAAAAATAGCGACCAAAACCGTTGGCCTTCAAATGGGCTACTACTCTACCAAACTTCAAAATCTCATTACACGGGTACGGGTGCCCAATGAGCAGGTCAACGGTATCAACGTTTACCGCAAAGAGAACGTTGAAAGTGCTTACATCAATGGTTTTGACGCCAAACTTCAGGCCAACTTGCTTACTTCGTTACAGCTATACGGCAACGTTTCCTATTGCTTCGGCCAAAGTGAAACCAAGAACGAGCCCATGCGTCGTATCCCTCCCATCAATGGCCGAGTAGGTTTGAATTTTACCAAAAACAGAGGTTGGATTCGCCCTGAATTTTGGTTTGCAGGCGCGCAAGAGCGTTTAGCTCAAGGCGACAAAGACGACAACAGAATCGCCAAAGGCGGTACACCCGCTTGGAACGTATTCAATCTAAATGCGGGCTATAACTTAAAAAGAATCAGCCTGACCGCCGCCGTTCAGAATCTTTTTGACGCAGATTACCGCACCCACGGCTCGGGCATCAACGGCTACGGCCGCAGCCTGTGGCTTACCGCTGAATTTAAATGGTAATGTTTAAAAACTGTACTTTTATTTCTTTACCCACGCCATAAAGGGCGTGGCAACTCTATTTAAAACTACCTTTCCTTATGCTACGCATTTTTCTCCTTTTCTGCCTGTACTTATCAATAAGTCAACTGGGTTGGTCACAACCTTGGCAAATGTCGGCCCCCGCAGGCAGTGAATACGCCAAAGTTGACAAAAACGGCGTGAGCATTTTGCCCAACGGACGCCTCATAACGCCCTTGGGCAAACAAATCATGACCGCCCCACACCCTTACGGATTGGTGTTGAGCAAGGACGGAAATATTGCCGTAACGGCCAACTCGGGTACGAATCCTTTTTCCGTTTCAATCATCAAAAACGTACGCAGTGCCAATCCAACCGTCCTACAAGTACCCGAAGGCTTCAAAACCGACGATGGTATTTTGGAAGCCTGCTTTATGGGCTTGGCCATTAGCCCCGACAACCAAACGCTCTACGTAGCGGGTGGGCAAACCAACAAAATATTTTTGTTTGACCTGAACACCGGCAAAGGAAAGGGTTCTATCAACTGCTCGGCCAAAAACTACGAGCATGGCTATCTCGGCGACCTCATTCTTTCCAACGACGGCAAACGCCTCTATGTAGTTGACCAAATTGGGTTTAGAATGGTGGTGGTTAATACCGAAACCCAACGCGTAGCCGACAATATTCCGACGGGGCGCTATCCTTTCGGCATCAGTTTTTCGCCCGACGAGCAACGCATTTACGTAGCCAACGTGGGCGTTTTTGAATATAAACCTTTTACGGATTTAGACCCTAAAAACCTCAAAAAAACCGCGCATCCGTGGCCCGCAACCAAATACGGCAGCAAGGAAATGGAAGAAGGCAACGCCGCCAAAGGCATCCCCGCACTCGGGAGTCCCAACGCACCCGAGGCCTTTTCGGTGTGGAGTTATTCGCCCAACGGTACGAGTTGGAAAGTAAAAAACAAGACCAAAACAGGCTTTTTGGTAGGTCAAATGATTGAAGATTTTCCCGCCGTGGGTGGCAGCAGCCCCAATTCGGTGGCCGCTACCGACAAATATGTATTTGTCAGCAACGGCAACAACGACTGCGTGTCGGTGATTGATATTCAAAAAGATACCGTGGTGTACACCATTCCGTTGCAACCTGACCCTCGTTTGGGCAAGCTGCGCGGCTTGATTCCGTTTGGTGTGGCTACCTCTCCCGACCAAAAACGCCTTTACGTGGCCGAGGCGGGCATCAATGCCGTGGCCGTGATTGACATTCCGCGCCTGAAAGTATTGGGGCATATTCCCACGGGTTGGTTTCCATCCAAGCTAAAAGTGTCGCCCGATGGGCGGCAGTTGATTGTCACCAACGCCAAAGGATTCGGCAGCGGCCCCAACGGCGGGCCTAATTTTAAACCAGGCCCTGAAGGTAGCTACGTAGGTAGCTTAATGAAAGGAACAGTATCGGTCATTGATATTCCTGCAGATGGGCAGTTGGCAGCGCTGACCCAAAAAGTAATTTCGAATAATTTTAAGTTTGAACAAAAACCTGTCACCAAAAACGCGCTTTCCAATATTGAGCATATCGTGTTCATTTCTAAGGAAAACCGCACCTACGACGAAGTATTTGGGCAGAACCCCAACGGTAAAGGTGAGGCTTCGTTGGCGCGCTACGGCCTGAAAGCGACGTTTTCCAACCGCAACAAAACCCAAACGTTGGAAAATGTGGACGTGATGCCCAATCACGCGGCATTAGCGAAGCGTTTTGCAATGTCTGACAATTTTTATTGCGACGCCGACGTCTCAGCCGACGGCCACCGCTGGATGGTGGGCGTATATCCCAACGAATGGGTAGAAACGGGCACTGCCGCCGCTTACGGCGGAAAACGCGACTTGATTGACACCTCCAAGGCCCCTGGAAATTGGTCTTTTTACGGCTCGGCAGGCAGTATTTATCCCGAAGATTATACCGAAGCTGGCTCAATCTGGGACCATCTCGAACGCAACAAAAAGGAGTTTTTTAACTTCGGTTTCGGGGTCGAAATGGCCGCTGCTTATTCCGACAGTACCATGAAGTACATCGGTGAGCTGTATACCATCAATTATCCCTTGCCCGCGCCGCTTTATGATCGCTCTTCTAAGATATACCCAACCTACAATATGGCTATTCCAGACCAGTTCAGGGCCGATGTGTTTATGAAGGAATTTAACGAAAAATGGGGGGGGCCGAATGGAAAACTACCATCTATGTTAACGCTGATGCTACCCAACGACCACGGCACTCGCGAACGCGCCAAAGCGGGATTTCCGTTTACACAAAGCTACATGGCCGACAACGACCTCGCCCTCGGACGCGTGGTGGAGTTTTTGAGCAAAACGCCTTACTGGAAAAAAATGCTCATCGTAGTGCTAGAAGACGACCCTCAGGGCGGCGTAGACCACATCGATGCCCACCGCAGCTTGTTGCTGACGATTTCGCCTTGGGTCAAGAAAAACTACGTCGGTCACGAGCATTACAGCTTTGGTAGCGTATTCAAGACCTTCTGGAATATCCTCGGAATGCCGTACCTGAATCAGTACGATGCGGGTGCCACAAATCTAATCGACTTGTTTACCGACAAACCCGATTACACGCCTTACAATGCCGTGGCAATTGATAAACGCCTGTTTGACCCGCAAAAAGCGCTGGACCCCTTCGATGAAAAATTTGATTGGAAAGCCTTTGCCCAATCAGAAGAACTGGACCGCACCGAAACCATGCAAAAACGCCGCGCAGAAGATGATGAGGAGCTTAAAAAGACAAAAAATAGCAAACTGAAAAAGATAAACCCCACGAAAAGTATAAAACCAAAAAAGTGATTGTCACCGTGGTTCGGGTTGCTCACAACCCGAACTGCTTTCATCTCATACGTCAGGTTTTATTCGTGCGTCGGGTTGCTCACAACCCGACGCACCATCTCTACGCCGAGGGAGCCAAGACCGCTTTCATTTCGGCAATTGCCATTTCTACATCTTTTTCGGTAGTGCGCCAGTTGACAAACGCCGCCCGAATGCCTTTTTTACCGTTATAGACCGTTGGGGTCATAAATACTTTTCCGCGTTGGTTGAGTTGGGTCAGAAACGAATGTACTTTATCCTGATTTTCTTCGCCCTTTAGGGTAAAACACACGTTGTTCAGACGTGTGGGCGCAAGCAACTCAAAATCACTGCTTTCCTGAATAAAATCATCTAACAACTGTGCCATCTGTATACTGTTTTCTACAATTTCCTGATAACCTTTTTTGCCGTATGCCTTCAGCGTAAACCAAGCGGGCAACGCTCGCAATCGACGTGAGTTTTCGGGCAAAAAATTAAGGAAATTAAAATTTTCGAGCGGGTTACCAAGGTAAGGGGCATTGGAGTTTTGGAAGGTTTCTACTTGCAAAATACTGTGCTCTTTTTTTACCAAAAAGAAAGCACTTTCGTAAGGAACATTCAGCCATTTGTGGCAATCAATGGTAAGACTGTCGGCACCTTCCCAGCCTTTGAGTAAATGTTTGTGTTTGGGCGAACAAGCCGCAAAACCGCCAAAGGCCGC